>QHZB01000372.1 GCA_003224525.1 Acidobacteriota bacterium
CACCCGTGGTTCCTCGGCTGCCAGTTCCACCCGGAATTCAAATCGAAACCACTGGAACCGCACCCACTGTTCGCGGCGTTCATCGGCGCGGCGCTGGAACACAAGAAGAATAAAGCGCGTGCCGCGCCAGAGCCCAAGCGCGCGCAGGCCGTGGGGCTCACGCCGCACGTCACCGCCTAAATCGTTGCAAACGCAGCGCTGGCTGCGTAGCCTAAGTACCTTGCAGACCTTTCCCCATCTCGTATGAACACGACTCGCGAAATTGCGCTTGGAGCGCTTCGCCTCGGCGGCGGTAACCCACTGTTTCTGATTGCCGGGCCGTGCGTGATTGAAAGCGAAAAGCACGCACGGACGATGGCGGAGAAGGTTGCGAAGATCACGGCCGATGCGCAAGTGCCGTACATTTTTAAGGCGTCTTACGATAAGGCCAATCGGTCCTCGTTAAAGGCCTTCCGCGGCCCGGGCCTGAAGGAAGGCTTGCGCATTCTCGGCAAGATCAAGTCCGAACTCAAACTGCCGATACTTACCGACATACACGACGCCTCGCAGGCGGAAGCTGCTGCCGAAGTTTGCGATGTGCTGCAGATTCCGGCGTTCCTAGCACGGCAAACGGATCTGCTGATCGCTGCGGGCAAAACGGGCCGGATCATCAATATAAAAAAAGGGCAGTTTCTGTCGCCCTGGGACATGGGAAATGTGTCGGAGAAGGTGGCCAGCACGGGAAATACGAAGATCATCCTGACGGAACGCGGCGCTTCGTTTGGATACCAGAATCTGGTGGTGGATATGCGCTCGTTCCCGATCATGCAGCGGACGGGCTACCCGGTTGTTTATGATGTGACTCATTCCGTGCAGCTCCCCGGCGGGCAAGGCCAGTCCAGCGGCGGCCAGCCGCAATTTATTGAGCCGTTGGCGCGCGCCGGTGTGGCCGCGGGAGTGGACGGCATTTTCCTGGAGACTCACGACAACCCCGCGGCAGCCCTCTCGGACGGACCCAACGCTCTGCCGCTGTCGGAACTCCTTGGACTGCTCATGAAATTAAAAGGTCTCAACTCCGTGGTCCGCCGCTGGAGCGAGAAATGAGCCTGGAGACAGCGCGGCGCGTGCTAAGGATCGAAGCGCAGGCCATTCAAGATGTGCTGGCGCGGCTGGACGCCAGCTTCGAAAAAGCCGTCGACCTGCTCTTTGCCTGCAAGGGGCGGGTCGTCGTTAGCGGAATGGGCAAGTCCGGATTGATCGCGCGGAAAATTTCCGCGACATTATCGAGCACCGGCACTCCATCCTTTTTCCTGCACCCCGCGGAAGCGCTGCATGGGGATCTGGGTATGCTCGCGCGCGGGGACGCGATGCTGGCAGTTTCCTACGGCGGAGAAACGGAAGAGCTCATCCGCCTGCTGGAGGCGTTCAAGCGGCTGGAGATGCCTCTGGTGACGCTGACGGGCAAAGTGCAATCGACGCTCGCCGAAGCCAGCGAAGTCGTGCTGGATGTCAGCGTGAAGGAAGAGGCGTGCTCGTTGAATCTTGCGCCCACGGCAAGCACGACCGTGGCGATGGCCGTGGGCGATGCCCTGGCCGTCTCGCTGTTGGAACGGCGAAATTTTCGTCCTGATGATTTTGCGGCCTTGCATCCCGCGGGGCGTTTGGGGAAGAAACTGCTTCGCGTCGAACACCTGATGCATGCAGGAGAGGCGCTACCACGTGTTTCTACCGAAACGCCGATGCCGGACGTTTTTCACGAGATGAGCAAGAAGGGCCTGGGAATGACGACGGTGCTGGAGCCGGACGGTAGATTAGCGGGGATTCTGACCGATGGCGACTTGCGGCGGTTGATGGAAAAACATCGCGGCGCGACGCTCGAGATGACCGCCGGGCAATGCATGACAAGGGGCCCGCAGACCATCGAGCCGCACCTGCTCGCGAGTGAAGCGTTGAACTTGATGGAGAAGCGCAAGATTACGTCGATCGTGGTTACCGATGAGGCGAAGGGCGTGCTGGGCGTGGTGCATCTGCATGATTTGTGGACGCTGGAGCTGATGTAGCGGTTTGAGGCAGAAGGAATTCAACGCAGAGAAGAAAAGAGGACATGGCATTGGCTAAGCGAGGAAAGAAGATTCCGGAAAAACTGGCGCGAAGAGCGAAGCAGATTCAGGTGCTGTTGATGGACGTGGACGGGACACTGACCGATGGCAGCGTCGCCTTGTTGTCGCAATCGGACGGTTCAGCGCTTGAAATCAAAACTTTTGACGCGCACGACGGTCAGGGCCTAACGCTTGCCGTTACCGCCGGGATCCGCACCGGCGTCATCACCGGCCGCGCCAGCGCAGCTCTCCGCAGGCGCTGTAAAGAGCTAGACATCGAGTTTGTCTACGAGAAGCAGGGGCACAAGATTGCGGCTTACGAAGATGTCCTGCGCAAGACCGGCGCAAAAGAATCGGAAGTCGCCTTCCTGGGCGATGACCTGCCTGACCTGACGGTCATGAACCGCGTGGGACTGGCAGTCGCGGTCCACAATGGCACCCCGGAAGTGCGCCGCGCAGCCCACTACACCACCAAAGCCGATGGCGGCAAAGGCGCCGCGCGCGAACTCGTCGAAGTCATCCTCAAATCCAAAGGCATCTGGGAAGAAATGATCGACAAGGCCCGCGCCTGAACGTGCGCCTTCTCCCCCGCTTTTCCGGCTCGGCCCGCCGGCGAACCAGCTGTCCCACAGCAGACAAAGCAATTACAAATTTATCATGACGAGTACGGTACTCTTGTGGCAACATGTTTCTTGATAGTCAGCCAGCGCGCTCGCCGAATGGTCTTGCACCCAACTACCCCCCGCTGCTCCGCCTTTCCCCTAGCCTCCTCTCCTCTAACTCCTTTCCTCACAATCTTTTATCCGACCCCCACCCTCTAAACCCCGTCCTGTCCATCTTTTATAAAAACTTAGGGGGGCGGGAGGCCGCTAGTTCCTTAACCCTCAGTTTTTGGTCTCTTCCATTCATCCTCATTTTTTCCTAGGTTTTACACACTCTTTCGGGCAACGGGTTCTCCTCAACTCCTTTGGAATCAATTCGCTGCGCACTCTTTCCATCGCGACGGGGGTGTACCGCCTTTTCTGCCAAATGGCTACTCCCAGGGTCTGCCCTGGCCTTCAGGGAGGAGCATAGCGATCAAGGATTTCTCTTTCACGAGTCACCGGCCGGCCCCGAGCGTCTCGGGGTCACGTGTCGCCCTTCACTGTTATTTCTTCCTGCTGCATATGGGCCATGATAATGTCACCAGCCATTCCGCCACGAAGGATCAAAAGCGATGCTCCACGCATGGCATGACGTTTCTCCAGGGGACGACCTCCCGCCCGATTTTCAAGCGGTGATCGAGATCCCCCTGGGTTCCAACGTGAAATACGAGCTGGACAAGCCGAGCGGGCTCTTGAAGGTGGATCGCATCATCCATTCGGCGGTGTTCTACCCCGCAAACTATGGGTTCATCCCGCAGACGTACGCCGACGATAACGATCCCCTCGATGTGCTGGTCTTGTGCCAGGAACCGGTGCAGCCGCTGGCGCTGATCAGAGCGCGGGCCATTGGGCTGATGACCATGATCGATTCCGGGGCGAGCGACGACAAAGTCATCGCCGTGGCGACAAACGACCCGGAATTCAACAGCTACGTCGAGGCGAACGAACTGCCATCGCACCGCTTGCTCGTTCTGAAGCGTTTTTTCCAGGACTACAAGCAACTGGAGGGTAAGGAGGTTCGGGTGGATGACATCCGTCCGGCGTACGCAGCGGTCAAAGTCATCGAGAATGCCCTGGCGCGTTACAAGGCGCAAAGAGAGGCCCTTCGCGCGAAGGATCAGCGCTAATGCAAATGCACTATTTTTACGACCAGAACTCAATGTTAACTTGCACCGACCGGAGCGGTCCGGTCGCCGCAGCGGCTTGGCTTGAGATTGTTTTTGTGCGCATGGCAAGGTTTATGGGCTGGAGCGAGATTGCATGAATCGTTTCTGGAAATGGACAGCGGGGATTTTTGGCGTGCTATTCATGGCTGCTTTTACCGTGCTGTCCTTCATGGCGGGAAGCCCGAAGGACGTATACGGCATGGTGCGATACGCCCTGCCGCACATGCATCGGGGCACATTGAAAGTGGGCAGCGACGCGCCAGACGCGCGGATTGTCGCGCTGGATGGCGTTAGTCGTTTCCACATCCGCGAACGAACCCATGAGCGGCCGCTGGTGTTGGTGTTCGGGAGTTTTACTTGACCGCCTTTTCGCCGCCAGGTTGGCGACGTCGTTCAGATTTATGAAGATTACAAAGAGCGCGCCGATTTCCTTACCATTTACGTTCGTGAAGCGCATCCCACCGACGAATGGCAGATGAAATCCAATGTGAAGGACGACGTTTGCTATGCTCAGCCGAAAACACTGGAGCAGCGCGTGGCCATCGCGAATGATTTCACGAAGAGATTCAAGTTCCCCTTGCCCTTCGGAATTGACGATATGAGCAACGCCGCCAATGACGCGTATGCTGCGTGGCCCGAACGCATTTACATCATTGATGAGGGCGGCCACATCGCCTACCGCGGCGGGATGGGACCGTTCAACTACAAGCCCGATGAAGCCCGCGAATGGCTGGCCGCGCGCTATGGGATGGCGAAACATGAAGCTTCAGCGTCGCCGGCATCTGGGGCGCCAACTTCCACGGCGGCGCCAGAAGCAGCGCCTGCGGCAAAGTAGCGGGTGGCGGATTGAAGAAAGTGGGCTTGGCGCGTGCTCTTTCAAAACTCGGCTATTGCTCGCGATCCCGCGCAGCAGAGCTGCTTGCAGCGGGGCGTGTGAAATGGAATGGAACCGTGCGGCGCGATCCGGAAACGCCGGTGCGCATTGGAAAAGACCGGATCGAAATAGACGGCCAGCCAGTAGAGCGCAGTTCCAAAATTTATCTTGCTCTCAACAAACCTCGCGGAGTTCTGACCACCGCATCTGACGAAAAAGGCCGGGACACTGTGTATGCGTATTTGCCGGAGGGCTTGCCGTGGATTGCGCCGGTCGGGCGGCTAGACAAAGCGAGCGAGGGTTTGCTGCTCCTGACGAATGATTCGGAATGGGCGGCGCGCATTACCGCGCCGGAGACGCATCTCGACAAAACCTATCACGTGCAAATCAGCGCCATTGCCGATGAAAAGTTGCTCCAGTCATTACGAAACGGAATCCGCGGGAGCGCAGGCGAATTCCTGCGGATGAAAAGCGTGCGCCTGCTTCGGCAGGGCGAGCGTCATTCGTGGCTCGAAATTGTGCTGGACGAAGGCAAAAATCGCCACATCCGGCGGATGCTCGAAGAACTGAAAATTGAAGTGCTCCGGCTCGTGCGTGTCGCCATCGGAACGCTGACCCTGGGCGCTCTACCAAAGGGTGCAACTCGCCCGCTCGAGCAGGAAGAGAAGCAAGCGTTGGATCACGCGATGCGCACGCCGAACCGCGTACCTGGCTCTTCGGTTCGATGACAAAGATTATTTCGATTTGTAAGTGAATGTCACTTTGGTTTCTTCATCAAGAACCAGCGGGCGAACGAAGTTGTACGAATTCCCTGCCCTCGGCACATCGACGCGAACCGGCAAGATGCCGGAAACGCGCTGCTGGAGATTCGTCACATTGGAGGAAGCCGCCATCTGTTGCTTCTCGGCATTCTTGCGGGCTTCGCGCTCGATCTGGCGAGAATTGCGGATCTCGGTGGATTCGGCCATCACTTGTACGGTTTCCATCTGGCCGACCGGCGCAATCATCGCGCGTCCCACTTCACCGTCATAGCTTTCACCGGCAGCGTATAGGGGCGAAGGAGGAAGAAGATTTGTGGCGATGGCGTCACCGCCGAAGTCTTTCACCTTAAACTGTTCGGGGAGAAAGACTTCCCATTGCAGGAGATTGATCGGCACGTCCATTTTCGGAAGGGAGAGATCGGAGCCGCCTTTTTTCGCGAAGGGCGCGCCCGAGTGCATGAAAACGAACGAGACAGTGTAGGAGTCAACGGGCCGAAAGCCCGCGCGCAAAAGTGGGACGCGATTGCCGTCCGGTCCTTCGACGGGTTTCACTTTTTCTCCGGCAACTTCGGCGGAGAGAATGCTCGCGCCGGGAGGCAACGCCACTTTCAAAAACGGCTGCGCCTGGTTTTTGATAGTGAGTCGTATCTCGGTTAAGGATCGGCCTTCCGTGGTCACGAGAGTGGTGACGACGGCGCGTTCGGCGATGGCGGCGAGCACGCTGCTGTCCGGAAAGCGCGTCCATTCGAACGCGAGGGCGGGCTTTTCGTTCGGCTGCTTGTGATAGCGAAATGCCGCTTGCATTGGAAACCGCGCGAGCGAACGCAAATATGGATTCATCTCTTTAAAATCCATGCGCTTCAGGCCGCCAGATTCCGCAGCGGTTAACTCGATCGTTCCAGCGCCCTCGACGAGAACCTCGCCGGTTTCCCGCTGAGCATTTTTGAAACTGAGAAAGGGCGCCTCGGCTTTCGTTGCGGTGATTGATTTTTCCATGGAGATTAAGAACTGATGGGTTCGTTGTGGCGGGCTAGCAACCTTTAGGGTCAAAACGCCGAACTCCACTTCGCTCGATTCCACTGATGCTCCCGTCGCGCCGGTGATTTCGAATCCTGCGGGGACTTCCATTTCGAATTGAGAGGGTTCGCCTTGCACGACGATAATGTCGGCGAGAGCGGCGACTCGAATGTCCGCTTCGCTGACGGAAACGAGTGTCTTCACGTCCGAGAGAAAACGCACCTCTTTGGGTACGGCCGGAGCGGCGGTCTCCCGAGTGGTCCACCAGATGTTGGCGACTTGCCCTGGTGCGAGTGTCGCTTCGATGGCGGTTTGGCCCTTCTCTGAGGACCTAGAGGTAATGAGGCCGGGGCTGATTCGAACGTTGGTGTGGTCGCCGGGAACAACAAGTGCAAGCCGCACGCTTCCCGCTGAAGGTACGGGAAGATTGAAGGAGGCGCGTCCAGCTTCAATGCTGAGTGGAAGGCCGGCGTCGAGCGTGACGGCGAAGTCCGCTGGTCCAGTAAGAACAGCCGTGTGCGTTCCATTTTCCAATTCGAGAGGCAAGCCCTTGCCTTCCTGACGGGCGTCGAGAATGGCCATGCCGGTCGTCAGGGGAATTTTGGTCGCGCCCTTATGAAGGATTTCTCCCTGCAATTGCACCGTACCCTGAACCGATTCGTTCGCGACGCGGAACTTCAGGTCCGCGCGCTTCATGGTGTACGGAACGGGCGGCGTGTCCAGTTTCCTGGCAGGCTTGTTTGCGAGTTCGACGAGCCGGTTGTATTCGTCGAGGGGAAGCGTGACGTTACCCGAAGCCGGTACGGGAGGCGGAGCGACATCATCTTCGGCGGCCGCAAAACCGGGGAGAACCAGCATCCCAGCCAAGACTATTGCGAATATCTTTTTCATTTGCCACCTGCCTTTTTCTCGTGCTGATACGTTAGTTCCGCAGAGGGAGTTTGATTTTCGCCGGTCAGTTCTGAGACCAAGTAGAGCGAAGGACCGAATGCGGGGAAAGAAACGCGGATGGGAAGAATTCCGGCGCGCTTCCCTGCCAACGAGTCGGCCCTGAATTTATCGAGAAGAACCTGAGTTGCGGCTTGAGAGCGCTTGGATTTGGTTTCGTCCTTGGCATCCGCATCGGATAACGGTGGCGCCGTCAATCCCGCAACGACTCCCGCACCTACGCCACCGGCAGAACCCGCGCCAATTCCGTATCCTATGGCTGGCGGGCTGAGTGCTGACGAGATCGGATTCGAATAGGGTTCCATTCGAAACGCGCCGGGTTCGGGCGACACTTTGAAAAGCAGAGGATGATACACGAGGAGTCCCGTGCGCGAGACCGGCAGATCAAGAGCGGGTAGCGCAACTTTAAACTGGCCTTTGTCATTCCACACCGTGCCGCGGCTCAGATAGACGACCTCAACCGCAAACTCCGGTGCTTCTTCGCCAGCGCGCGCTTTGTCCAGCGGCAAAAGTAGGCTGCCGTCCGGCGACTGCCCCGGCCGCACCGCTTTACCCGCCAGGGATGCGCTCCAGAGCGTGGCACCGGCCGGCAAGGTGATCTTGAGGAAGTTGCGCTGGTTGTTTTGAACGGCGTAGCGCGCCTGGACGAGCGTTTTGCCCTCGTTGCTGATCAAAACCTGGTAGCGAGCCTCCGAGACGTTGGCCATCAGAACGGCTTGGGGCGTGTACCGCGCGATGTTCAAGCTGAGCGACCGCGTCAGATTCGAATCGCCGGAGCGAAACCGAAACGCCGCGAGCGATGGTGATTGGCGATTCGAAACCATTTCGCCGAGGTCCGTCGCATCCGCGCTTTCTAGCCCTTCGAATTTGAGATCCTTGATCTCCGCCGCGCCGAGGACTTCGACCGCGACGCCGCCGGTTTCACGCTCGACGTTGAGAAGGCGAAGTAGGGGAATATCAATTTCTCCTTCCCGTGGGCTGCGAGTTTCCCCGGTCACGACGAATCGCGCGGTTTGCTCGAGCGGCTCCAGGAACGTCACTGAGAGTTCGTTGTCCTTGGCCTCCCAGTCGGCTACCATTGCGCCCAAAACCTGATTGATCGTGACCTTGTCAGGGATTTGAATTCTGGCGACGCGCGCTGCGCCCTGAGTCACCTCCAGATTGACTTCGGCGTTTATGGAAGTGGAGTCTTCGCCGAGCCCCAGGAGCTGGGTCAGCGATCCGCGCATTCGCAAAGGCTGCGTGACGCGGTGGTCCTCGGTCTTTCTGCGCCAAGCGAAGGTCAGTGGTTCGTTTCCGCGCCCGTACGCGATCCACTTGCTTTCCGACGCGGATTCGGATTTCTCGGAGAGCAGGCCGCCCGTGAGCCGGACGTCCACTCCCTGTCGAGGAAGCTGCACGGATGCGCGGGTAACGCCTGAGGCGGTCGATGGCAGCGTGATACTTTCTTCGCCAGTTGCGGATGCCACGGGAATGGCGATATCGAGCAACAAGAGCGCCCGCCCCGCATGGGAGAGAAGTGCGGAGAGTTGGCTTCCCGCTTTGCTGCTGGCACCGGGCACGAGAGAAACAAGTTTGCCGTCGAGTCTTGCTTCACGAACCAGGAGACCTGCCGGAATCGGGACGCGCACCCAGCCGTCCTTCAAGACATCGACCGTCAAGCTCGCGCGGCCGGAAGCGAGTTCACCCTCGATGCGCAGGTCGTAATCAACACGCGTGAGCGTGGCTTCAACCGGAGGCGGCTCCGGATCGCGTTCGATGGGATAGGCCCTCGCGTGAAGGTTCCGGTATTCATCGACAGGCAAGACGACCCAGCCAGGCGAGTGAGCGGCGGTCTGTCCCATGGAGCTGGCCGCAGAAATGAATAAGAGAGCAAGCAGACAAGCACAGAAGAGTGGCAAGCCGGGTCTTTTTTTCAGCGTGAAAGCTGCTGCAATTCGTGCGGGCATACAAGTAGCCTCCTCATCTTCAAGATGGACGAGCGAGTAAGTTCTTTGTGCGACCCGGGGACGGAGCGTCCTGTTGAGTGGATAGGATGGTGCGCTGGGCGAAGATGGTTGTTCCATAAATAATTCCTTCACAAGAGCGAACGGCTAAGGCATACGACTGCCGGTACTCTGCATTAGAACGATGAGCTGGTTATTTCTTGCAGGACTTGGTTAGCGAGGTGAGTTTGAATCAAACGGGCATACTGTGAGTTTTTTGGATTGGTGAAGAGGAACATGGAGCGGGCGATGCGAATCGAATCAGGTCCAATGCTCTCTCTGTCTTAGAGCGTAAGGGCGGCAGACACAACTTTGCTTCAAATCCCTCCGAGCCGGAAGGAGCGGGTCCGCGAAGGACCTCGCCGCGCCATCGCCGGACTGTGTTTCAAGAGGCGAGCCGGAATCCCCTATCTGAAATTTTGGAAGCTCGCGATCGATGGAAGCAAGATCCGCAACTAGCCGCTTCCTTTTGGACTTTTCGACGCCGAGGAGTTGGGATAACCAGAAGCGATTTCCTCTTGACAGACCAACACCGGAGATGTATTTAACCTGTGGGTTAAGTACGGTATGACGTCTGACCAGCTCAGCAGCACCTTCGCGGCCCTCGCCGATCCTACGCGGCGCGCGATCCTGGCACGTCTAACGTCCGGAGAAGCCTCGGTCACACAACTGGCCGAGCCATTCGAGATGAGCATGCCGGCCATCTCCAAGCACCTTAAGGTGCTGGAGCGCACGGGACTGATCGCGCGGGGACACGAAGCGCAATGGAGGCCCTGCAGGCTCAAGGCAGGTCCGCTCAAGGACGTTGCCGACTGGGCTGCGCAATACCGGCGGTTCTGGGCGGAGAGCTTTGAACGGCTGGATGACTATTTGCGAGATGTTCAGAAAAAGGGGAAAAAGTATGGCCACGGGAAACATCATGGCAAACAAAGAGCAAGAATTGGTGCTCACCCGCGTGTTTGACGCGCCACGGGAACTCGTGTTCAAGGCCTGGACCGATCTAGAGCTGATCTAGAGCAGGTTGCACAGTGGTGGGGTCCCCACGAGTTTTCTAACCCGGTCTGCGAGTTGGACTTACGGCCTGGTGCCGCCATCGGCATTCACAAGCGCGGCCCCGATGGCACCGTCTATCGAATGACGGGCGTTTATCACCAGATCGTCAAGCCTGAGAGGCTCGTCTTCACCAGCGCGGCCCTGGGTGCGGATGGAAGCCCCCTGTTTGAGGTTCTGACCACGATGACCTTCGCAGAGCAAACTGGCAAAACGAAACAAACTATGCGGGCGCGCGTTATTATAAAGACGACGGCCCGGGCTGGCCCGTATATTGCTGGGATGGAGCAGGGCTGGACTCAGAGCCTGGAGCGCCTCGCCGAATCCCTGGCAAAGACTTGACGGCCGAAGAAAGAAAAATGCCCGGCTGCTGCACGACGGAGGCTGTCTGAATCCGGACAAAGCGTCCCAGGATCGCGCTACGGGGGCTTGAGACGGACAGGGACTTTGCGTAACACGCTCATGGAAAAGAGCTTAGATTGATCCTCAAGAGAGGGATTGCTACTTGCATTCTTCTCAACAACATGATTTTCTTAGCGCCGCCGGGTGTTCTGTGCATGGCAGGCGTTCGATTCGAGCTGTCGATTTCGCGGAGCTTCGTTCGTCGTATAGTTAGGACGAGAGTTCACGTGGCTTCATCGAATGGCGAACTGGGAATTTGTACCGCCAGTCGGTTATAACCGCCTCGAAGAAGGAGCAAGAGCATGTCATTCCTTCACGATCTGAGAGTGGCACTCCGTTCGCTCGCGCGAACCAAAGGGCTTGCGGTCACCGTGGTGCTCACGTTGGCACTCGGCATCGGCGCCAACGCCGCCATCTTCAGCCTGGTTCGCGGCGTGCTGCTTCGGCCGCTCGTCAACAGCGACGAGGAGCGCCTCATTTATATTAAACAAAGCGCGCCTGGTATCAGCCCCGGGGAAGTCCCATTCTCCGTGCCGGAAATTCAGGACCTGCGCGCTGGCGTCAAAACGCTCAGCTCCTTCGGCGAGTTCTCCACCGTGGGTTTCACTATGATCGGCCTCGGCGAGCCCCGGGAAGTTCGCGCCGGCGTCGTTGACGGCCCCTATTTTGACGTGGTGGGCCTCCATCCGGTCCTCGGCCGTCTCATCGGCCCGCAAGACGACGGTGCTAAAGCCGCTGGCGTCGTGGTGCTGACCTATCGTTTCTGGTCAACCACTTTCAAGAGCGATCCTTCCGTCATTGGTAAGTCCGTCCGCCTCGGCAGTGGCTTCGGCGATAGATCTGCCACTATCATCGGCGTCCTCGAACCCTCGATCCCATATCCCGCGGATACTGAAATCATTGCCAACATTGTCACCAGCCCCCATCATCTGTCCGCGACCATGCAGAACGGGCGCGTCCATCGCATGACGGAACTCTTCGGCCGCCTCGCTCCCGGCGTCACTCTTGATCAAGCCCGCGCCGAACTTCGCACCGTCTACGGTCCGATGCTCAAGGATCATCCCGACGCCTATTCGCCCCAAGCACATTTCCAAATCGACGCCAAATTCCTCCGTGAGCAAATCACTTCCGATGCTCGAACCGTTCTCCTTGTTCTTCTTGCCGCCTCCGGTCTGGTGTTTATCATCGCTTGCTCCAACGTCGCTAATCTTATCCTTGCGCGCAGCGTCCGCCGTGAGGGCGAGCTCGCCATCCGTGCGGCTCTGGGCGCGAGCGCGGGCGCATTACGCCGCGCTTTGCTGGCGGAGAGTCTCATTCTTTGCGTCGCTGGCGCCACGCTCGGCGTAATCAGTGCACGACCGCTCCTCGCCGTGCTTGCCCGCTACGCCTCTCGCTTCTCCGTCCGGGCTCTCGACCTCACCGTAGACTCCAGCATGCTTTGGGTAGGAGCAGGCCTGGCGGTCATCTCAGCGATTCTCTTGGCCTTCGTCCCGCGCCTCCCGTCCGCGAACGCCTCGCAGGGATCCAATCTCGCCAGCGGCAGCGTGCGCATCACCGGCGGCACAAGTCGCCGCCTGCGGAGCTTCGCGGTGGTACAAATCGCCGCCTCCTTCATACTCCTCGCTGGCGCCAGCATGCTGCTCAAGACGCTGCTCGCGATCCAGGCGGCGCAGACCGGCCTCGACACGCGCCACGTGCTCGCCATCAATGTCCCCGCTGTTTCCTACGGCAAGACTGCTGAACAAGTCGTCGATTTCTACAAGGAATCGATGCGCCGCATTGATGCGCTACCCGGCGTGAACAAGACCGCTTTCGGCATTGTGGTTCCCTGGCGCGATGCCGGCAGCTTTGGCCCCGGCCTTCAATTTTCTGCGGATGGCCACGTTCGTGCGCCCGGCGAAGAAGATCCTCGGGCCCAGATGCGCACCATCTCTCCCGGCTTTTTTGCCGCGCTCGGCGTTCCCATCATCGCCGGCCGCGATTTCAATCAGCTCGACGGCCAGAGTAAAGATCCGGTAGTTATCGTCAGTAAAACTCTCGCTCAAAGAATGTTCCCCAACCAAGATGCCCTCAATCGACACGTCTATTGGACTGATCCC
>QHZB01000371.1 GCA_003224525.1 Acidobacteriota bacterium
CATTTTTCGGAATTTGCCTGGGAATGCAGTGCGCAACCATCGAATACGCCCGCGACGTAGCCGGGATGAAGCAAGCGGACAGCACGGAATTTGATCCGCAGACGCCGCACCGGGTGATTTACAAGTTACGCGAATTGCTGGGCGTGGATGAAATGGGCGGCACGATGCGGCTGGGCGCCTGGACGTGCAAGCTCGAGCCGGGATCCTTTGCACACAAAGCTTACGGGAAACTGGAGATCAGCGAGCGGCACCGCCACCGCTACGAATTCAATCGCGACTACGAAAAGACCTTGGTTGCCGCAGGATTGCGCATCACGGGACGCACGCCGGATGAGAATTACGTGGAAATTGTCG
>QHZB01000499.1:0-2881 GCA_003224525.1 Acidobacteriota bacterium
TCGATCGAGGAGCTTACGAAACTGCGTCAACAGATCGACGCGGGAACGCAGATCGGTCCACGTGTCGTTCTGGCCGGATTCATCGACGGCCCCGGGCCATTCGAAGGCCCGGTCAAGATTCTCGCAGCGACTCCCGAGGAAGCCCGGCAGCGCGTCGACCATTACGCTGACCTCGGCTATGTGCAGATCAAGATCTACAGCTCCGTGCCTACTTCTGCTGGGCCTTGATGGCCGCCGGAGGGAGGGATCGTTTCCAAGACATCCCAATGCTCGGCCTGCTTGCTTTCTTCCAGGCGATAGAGGTCATAAAAAGCCGTGGGTTTGCCGTCAAACAGGCCTTCGCTCATCATGAGAACGAAGTTGCCTTGCCCCAGAACCTTGTGGGCGCTTTCGGTAACGTTAACGAATTCGCTTGACAAGTTTCGTGCATCTAGTATTTAAATACTATCCATCGAAGGGTTCCCGTCCGGAATAACGTTATCCAGCAAAGAGGTGGTCCGTGGAAAAGCGCATGATTTCATTCTTGGTGGTCTTGTGTTGCTTGATCCTTCTCAGCGGAGGATCGCTGCGAGCGCAATCGATCTACGGCACAATCACCGGAACGGTTTACGATCCGTCCGGAGCGGTAGTGGGCAATGCCACTGTGATTCTTAAGAACGTGGCTTCCGGCGACCTTCGAAAAGGCGCCACGAACTCCGATGGATACTATTCATTCTCTTCTGTGCCGACGGGTTCGTACAGCATAACCGTGGAGGCTGCCGGTTTTGAGAAGACGGTGACGGAGGGCATCGAACTTAGCGGCGCGGCAAGCCTGAATTTCCCGATTAGGCTGACAATCGGTGCTTCCACCACGGAGGTCAAGGTCGAAGGCGTCGCCGACCAAATCATTGCCACGGACTCGGGCGAGAAATCGATTACCCTCACCGAGAAGCAGTTACAAGACTTCAGTATTGTTGGCCGCAATGCCGCCGAGTTCATCAAGATCCTGCCAGGGTTCGCGCCACGCAACAGCGGTGATGGGCTAAAGAGCGGATCGGATTTCTCCGGCGAGGTGATCGGTATTAACGGTAACGGCGACGGTGGCAGCCAGAGTCCATTGAACGGCGCTTATGTGGCGAACGGGGCCGGAGTCAACAACATTGATATTACGGCTGACGGCGCCCACGTCTCTGACCCAGGCTGCAACTGCGCAACACCTGTCAACCCGAACACGGACATGATTCAGGAGTTCAAGGTGCTGACCTCGAACTTCAGCGCGGAGAACTCCAAAGGTCCTATCGTCATTAATACCGTGGCCAAAGCAGGCGGGCACGACTTTCATGGAGAGGCCTACTTCAGTGCGCGTGATTACGCGATGAACGCGAACCGTTGGGTCAACAATTACACGGGCACGCCTAAGCCTGCGAACAAGTTTTTCTTCCCGGGCGGCAACCTCGGCGGTCCCGTTCTCCTTCCCCACACGGATTTCAACCACAATCGGGACAAGCTGTTTTTCTTTAGCGCTTTTGAGTATTACTACCAAACCCTCGATACAGGTTTGCTGGGCGCGACGGTGCCTACGGCGAACATGCTCAACGGTAATTTCAGCCCAACAGAGCTAGCGAACTTGGGTACCAAGACGGCGAGCGGCAATCCGGCCTCGCAGATCAGTAATTGTCTAACGCTCAGCCCAACTCCCACGACAAAAGATAACAACGGGAATTACATCTGCGGTAACGGTAGCAGCATTACAAGCACGCACAGTTTTTGGGGCGATGAAATTGTGACTACTCCCGGAAGTGCCGGTACAATGGTTAATGGCGTGTTCCAACCTGGCGCCCCTATTCCAAATGGAAATATGGCGGCCTTCATAAACCAGAGCGGGCAGAATTTGCTGGGTCCAAATGTTATCCCACCACCAAACGCCAATCCCAATTTGACTGGTGGTTACAACTACGTCAAGGAAATTGCCTTCGACCAGAATTCTTGGCAATGGCTATCGCGCGTTGATTACAGCATCAGCGACAACACCAAACTGTACGTTCGCTACAACCTGCAGAAGGAAACGCAACAGTTTCCGATTGGCCTATGGTGGAGGAACTCCCAGCAGGTACCGTATCCCACGCCGATTCTGGGAAAAAACAAGTCCGACTCCGTTTCGGCGAGCCTAACGCACGTTTTCAGTCCGAGCCTTTCGAATGAATTTGTTTTCGGCTACACGTACATCGACTTCCCGAATGTGTTCGGGAATCCGAGCAAGGTCGACCGGACTGCCCTCAACATCCCATTCACGGGGCTCTTCGGCAATGGGGTCAAACAAATCCCTTCCATGACGGGTTGGGGAGGCGAATTCCCCACAATGCTCAATCCGGGCGGCTTCGAAGCAGGCGGGAGTGAGGGACTGTTTGCAAAGAAGCATCTCCCTTCGTTTAGCGATACCGTTTCGAAAGTGTGGGGTACGCACACGGCAAAGTTCGGCGCCTACTACGAATATGTGATCAACAACCAGCCGAACAGCACGAGTTCGAACGGTACCTTAATTGAAGCTGGGTGGGCCGGTGGCAGCAGCGGCAGTCCTTACGCGGATATGCTGGCGGGCTTCGCTGGTCAGTACCAGGAGACGAATTTCAGCAACCTGCATAACGAGGCGTATAAAACGATCGAGTTTTTTGGCATGGACAGTTGGAGGCTGAACAAACGGCTGACTGTGGACTATGGTCTGCGTGCGTCGCATTTGGGCGCATGGTACGACCGCCAGGGGGTCGGCTTCGCTGTATTCAATCCGACTCTTTATAGCGGCGCAGTGGGTTCAGGCTTCGATTACCACAAGAAGGATAGTAGCGTGCCACTGTCGGGCTTCCCGGACCGCGCACTTTACTATGCGCCTCGTTTCGGCGTGGCC
>QHZB01000499.1:2912-4881 GCA_003224525.1 Acidobacteriota bacterium
TGGCTGGGGCATGTTCTACTACCACAACGCCCAGTTCACGCAAGGGCTCGACCAACCCGTTGGTGTGGAGACTCCGACTTTGAACAGCCTTACCATTGCCCAAATTCAGGCCGCAAACAAACCGGGTCTTACGCTGCCGTTCAGTACGGGCGGCGTCAGCCGCAGTGACGACCAGAGTCCGCTGACCACAAGCTACAGCTTTACCATTTCACAAAGACTGCCCTTCTTTTCTTCGTTGCTCGAAGCATCTTACGTTGGCAATCAGAGCAAATATGGGTTGAACCAAAATGGCGTAGGGACCAACATTAACGTCGTGCCGTTCGGTACGCTCTTCAATAAAGGGTTCAATCCTTCAAACCAGAATTCCAATAATTGTGGACCTAACGGAATGGGCAGTGGAAACCAGCCCTGCCCCTCTGAATATACCTTCGCTCCTTATCCCACCTATCAGGCGATTAACATCGCAAACCACAACATATATTCAAACTATAACGCTCTGCAGATAAGCTGGGTGCGACAGAAGGGGAATTACGACATCGCCTTCAATTACACTTACAGCAAGGCCTTGGGATTGGTGGGTGGAAATCAGCTAGACCTGACCTACGATTACGGTGCAGAGCCTTTCGACCGCCGCCATCTGTTTAACGCGGCGTATTCGATTGAACTGCCGAAGATGGTTCACAACAACAAGGTGGCGGAAGGTGTCGTCAACGGCTGGCAGATTTCGGGTATCACTTCGGTGCAAAGCGGCGTCAATCTGACGGGCAACTCCAACGGAGGAAACTTCAACGCAACTGCCAACATTTCAGGGCTGACTGTGCAGAATGCATACAGTTCATCGATTTCAACATATTCCATCAACGGCACGGACCAGATTGAGGTGATGCCGATGTTGACGTGCGATCCGCGAAAGAACCTGGGGAAGAATCAATTCCTGAACGGGAGCTGCTTCGCGATCCCCACGGTCCCAGGCCAGAACGGGCCGACCGTGCTGCCTGAATTCTTTGGTCCGTGGTTCTGGACAAGCGACTTGTCGCTCTTCAAGAACTTCCAAATGAATGAACGGAAAAAGTTCCAATTCAGGTTCTCTGCCTACAACTTCATGAACCACCCCTTATGGTCGTTCAGCGGGATTGGCGTAGGCTCCAGCGATTTGAATCTCAACTTCGGTCCGAGCGGGACCGGCCAGACGCAGACTAACTCGGGCTTTGGGGTGACGCCCATCAAGATCGGGAATCGTATCATCCAGCTTTCATTGAAGTTCTATTTCTAGTCTCCCTTTTGGAGCGCCCGGCTACTCTCTAGCCGGGCGCTCCTTTATAATGCTGTAGGGCCAAGACATGGGAAGCCGTTCAGCTTCGCGGTTGTTTGTCCGTTTGACGGTGCGAATGCTGTGCGGCTTTGTTTTTTTGGCATTGTTTGCCACCATTCTGAAGGGCCAAGCGCAGCGGACTCCCGGTGAGATCCTAAAAGAAGCGGCGACATTTCACCAGGCCGGCCAGCTGGAGGAGGCGATTGCAGACTATCGTCTATTCCTTGAAAAATATCCTGATGTTGCGCCCGTTCGATCGGATCTGGGAGCGGCGTTGGCAGGCGCAGGGCGCTACGAAGAGGCCATCGCCGAATATAAGCGCTCACTGCACTTGAAATCTCTCCCACAGGTCCGGCTAAACCTTGCGCTGGCCTATTACAAGACCACGAAGCTTTCTTTGGCCGTTGCAGAACTGAAAAAAGTACGCGAGGAAATACCGGGCGACCTGCGTCTCGTCCTGCTTGAGGCGGATTGCGATCTGCGGCTAGGTGAAAACAAGAAGGTGATCGACCTATTGACTCCGGTGCAGCAAACGAACGGAGACGATCTGGCGATCGTCTACATGCTCGGCACGGCGCTGGTTCGCGACGGACAAACGGAGAAAGGGCAGGTGCTGATCGATAAGATCTTGAAGAACGGCGATTCGGCCGAGGCGCG
>QHZB01000373.1 GCA_003224525.1 Acidobacteriota bacterium
GTTCCGGCATCAGTTCCGGCACCACCGGCTTTAGTTCCGGCTCAACAGGCTTCGGTGGAGGAATTTTAACTTTAGCTTTTATCTTTGGCGGCTTTGGAGGAGGAGGTGGTGGTGGCTCCGGCTCCGGGGCGACCGGGATTTCCGTGACGGGCTGCATCAACTCCACGTAAGTATATTTCAGGGCGGTATTCATCTCGTCCGGGAAAATCTGCGGTAGCAAAAGCATGACAGCTAGGATTGCCAATTGTCCGCCAGCGCTCAGCCCGATGCGGTCCCAGCGTGGCTTCACCTCAGGGAGAAGCGCTAAGCGGGCGGGGACCCTTTTCGCCCCGATCGCGTCTTTCCACGCCTGCGGGTTGACGCTTTTGCGCTTTGGGTCCAGCCCCAGGCCTAAGCGCAATCCTCCCGGTTTTCGTCCGAGAATCGGTCTTGGTCCGAGAATCGGTCTTGGTCCGAGAATCGGTCTTGGTCCGAGATTCGGTCTTGGCGCGAGATTCGGTCTTGGTCCGAGATTCGGTTTTGGCGCGAGAATCGGTCTTGGTTCGAGATTCGGTTTTGGCGCGAGATTCGGTCTTGGTTCGAGATTCGGTTTCGCTCCGAGACTCGGTTTTGCTCCGAGACTCGGTTTTGCTCCGAGACTCAGTTTTTGTCCGAGAATCCTAGCTATCTCGCCGGGGTACGGGTGCCGTTTACCAAGCTCACGTGAAGCAGAATCGCCCATCCTGAGCAACTTACCAATCCAGAGGACCAAGTGTCATCTGTACATAGGTTCAGTTTAAGGACAGGGTTATCAGCTGAACAACAAAGTCTGTGCTTACCGACAATTCTGTGCAGCCCATGGGGGATTTCATTCCCCAACCGGACCGCGGATCTCCAGCAGTTTGCGGGCCTTCCTGAGCCTGGTGAACGAAATTCGCCGATGCACTCTTGTGCAAGGGAGCACAGTTCGAACACAAATTTCAATGGCGCAACGTGAGAAAGCACGTGGCGTGGTGGATTCGGGCTTTTTTCAGGCAGCCCGTCGTTCGTGGCGGTGATGCAGTCCACCGACCTGCGGCACCTGTGCCTATCGAAAATCTCTCTGGCCGCAAAAAAAGACCGTATGACAATGCTACATGCCTTGTCTTCCCAAGCTCTCACGTCGATATGGATGTCGCTGATTCTTAAGCTCTTCGCGTCCGATATCATTTTCGCGAACCACAATGGGTCAAGCGCACGCATCACGATTTCGAGGTTGTGGCTCTAGACATACAAGGATTCACCGTGATAAAAATGGTTTTGTATTGAATCGACGCACTTGTCGAGAAGGAGGTGATCCCTGAGGTATTCAACGAATTGATTTACATTGAGGGGCGCTTGTGATTCTTTCTAAGCGCCTCTCTTTTTATCCCTGCCTTGCGACCTTCCACGCGTCCCCGTACTGAAATTAATTCGAGGTCGAATGGTTTGTTTCATGGTGTGGCTGGCGAATTGTTATTTCGCCCATTATTCGCCGCCCTGCTAGCATTCTCCGATGCGCCATGCGACCTAACTTCTCCCCATAAAGTTATTGATAAGTCCTTTCAAATCAACAAATCTGTCTGGGCAAGTTTCTGGCACTAGTGACGCGCCGAAGGCGCAGTCAGGGCTAATCGTGAATCGCTCCCGGCAACGATCCCCAACAAATCTATACTCGTCAGACTGCAGCGTCGGCACAAACACCCAATGAAATCATACGGTGTTTGCGTTCTTGGTTGCAGCGCCTTTCGCGGATCCGATCGTTTCACTGCCACCGTATCAATTCGCCGGCCGGCCGAGTCCTCACACACCATCGCAGCGCGTTTCGCGGATCCGATCGTTTTACTACCACCGTGTCAATTCGCCGGCACAGGGCTTCTCCCGTCTCAGATCACAAGAGCGTAGGCCGTGCTTCTTCCCCCTCCCTTTTCTTGTTTGAGAATACCCTTGCCGATTAGATCTTGGATATCCCGCAAGGCCGTATCGTGAGAGCTTTTTGTGAGTTTCGCCCACTTCTCGGTTGTCAATTTCCCCTCAAAACCATCCAGCAACAGGTTGACTATCTTTTTCTGTCGGTCGCTGACCACGATTGATTCTTGCTTGCGTCGCCGCCAGAATGCTTCCTTTTCCAAGACGCTGCCGGTCAGCGTGTTTGCTTTTTTAATTGCGCGACCGAGACAGGCGAAAAACCAAATCAGCCAATCCGTTACGTCCATTCCGCTCTTCTGGGCATTTTCGAGGATCTGGTAGTAACTCCGTCGCTCTTCGCGGATTTGGGAAGACATGCTGTAGAAGCGCTGTGCGCTGTTTTCCAATCGAGCTAAGCACATTTCCGTGATGGCGCGCGCGATTCTTCCATTGCCGTCCGCGAACGGATGAATCGTGACGAAGTAAAGATGTGCTAGCCCAGCCTTTATGAGTGGCTCGATTTCTTCGCCACTGTTGAACCAAGAGAGAAAGGTGACCATTTCTTTTCCGACACGTTCAGCGACCGGAGCTTCAAAGTGAACTTTCTCGTTTCCTTTCGCACCGGAAACAACCTGCATTCCACCCTCACGCCAAGCCCCGGTTCGGATTTTGTGAATACCACTACGCCCGCTCGGAAACAGTGCTCCATGCCAGCCGAATAGCCTCTCGTCCGTGAGCGGCGCCGTATACTTCTGCGTAGCGTCCAGCATCATTTCGACGATGCCCTCAATATGTCGGTCCGCCGGAGGGGCCCCAGCAACGCTCAGACCCATGCGGCGCGCGAGGGATGAGCGTACGCTCTCTGGATTGAGTGCTGCTCCCTCAATCGCAGATGATTTGACGGTTTCCTCGGTGAGAGCGGCAAGCGTTGCTTCATTTTGAAGTGGGTAACTTAGCGCGCACATCTTTCCAAGGAGCAAACCTTGCTGGTATCGCACCGCAGACAGAGCTGCAACGAGACTGTCCACTTGCCAAGTGAAGTGTGGCCATTTCTCTGTTTCGTGAATGTACCTCATAATCTACGCACATTCTACGCATCAATCTACGCATCGGTCAAGATGGTCAGTGGCGCTCCATTTCATGCACTACAATTTCTGCCGGATTCACCAAACCTTGCGGGTCACTCCGGCGATGGAAGCGGGAATAGCAGATCATGTTTGGAGTTTGGAGAAATTGGTGGGATTACTCGAGAGCAACACGAAAATGAAGGTGGCAGCGTGAAGCGATTTCCCACAATCTTGGCGGCTGTCACCGGCTTGATTGTTGGTTTCCTATGCGCAACCTATGTGGGTATGGCAGTCGGACTCGCTACTTCCCTAACAGCAACTGCGACCGTATCTGTCGTTATCCTCTGTCCTGTCATCTATTCTATCCGCTGGAATTTTTGGTTCGTTCCAATTCTGAATGCAATTCTCTACGGAAGTGTGGCATTCGGCGTTGCCAAGTGGAGGCATGCAGCCCGTAGAAAACCAAACTGAGCCACTACCGATCCGAACACTTGCTTGAAAAGTGATGTCATATGCGATATCATCACTTTTGCGCCTGGCGCTCGATACCGATGTCCTAGTCGCTGCAATGCGCAGCCGTGGGGGAGCCTCATGGCAGCTAGTGAATCGAGCGCTGGCCAGAGAGTTTACGCTTCTGTTGTCGGTGCCCTTGGTTCTCGAGTACGAGGCTGTTTTGACGCGCGAGGAACATAGAAAAGTGCACGGTCTTGGCGTGCCGGAACTCGACGAGGTTATTAACTCGCTCGTTAGAGTCGCTGAAGCAGTGCAGATAAGGTTCTTGTGGCGACCGCTTCTGTCCGATCCGAATGAAGATATGGTACTAGAAACCGCTTTCAACGGTCGGGCCGATCTGCTGGTCACCTTCAACCAAAAGGATTTCGCGGCTGCAGCAGAGCGTCTCGCGCTCAAGATACTGCGGCCGTCCGAGGCTCTGTATCGATTACGGGCGCTTGCGAAAGAATGAACAAGGAGAAAGGTTGTGAGACAAAGCAGCTTTCCATTACGGTTGGCTTCTTCCTTACAAGAGGAGGCTCGCAAAACAGCCGAGAGTGAGGGAGTATCTCTCAATCAACTCATCAATCTAGCGGTCGCTGAGAAAATTTCTGCCTTGCGTACGGAAGAATTCTTTCGTGAGCGAGGAGCCCATGCAAATATAAAGAAAGCACGAAAGATTTTGAAACGGACAGGCAAAGAACCACCACGAGAAGGCGACGAAATTCTCTAGGTCTTTAGCGATAGGGTGACAACAATAGGCACCTGATTGTCGATCCAAACGCGATGAGTTCCACGGGAGCCATTGCGATCGACTTCCGAATGTCAGGCAGAACTCCACATGGGATCATCGTGGATCAGACCCTCATCGATGCGGCAACACTGCGCCTTTTTTTCCGCCACCTTCTCATGGGCAGACGTAGTTTCCCCCGACTTTCATGACCTTGGGCCTTGGCCTCTCGTCGCACGCTGGACCCCTGTGCTGGCAGGATCGCCGCAGAATTGCCAACCTCGATCGCTCCTTCTTCAAATGGACAGCCCTTCTTACGTGGAGAAACAAAGTGACGAGCGTAAGCCTCTTCAACATTGTGATCGCCCGTTTTTGAAAACCGTAAGAGAGGGCGAGAGCCCTTGGTCCATCGTTTGTAGACGGTGAGCGAGGGCTTGAGGTCCGAATCGTGCGCATGCATGCGCAAAATACTTAAGATTCGGCTGGCCTTGCTTAGATTGCAGCGAATGACCCTCTCGAGGTAGGAAATCCGGCCACGCCTCCAATCCTCGGCCGCTTCCGGAGAAAGCAGGTCCATCCGAATAAAGAGTTCCACCGGAGCAACGAATCCCTTTTCTCGAAGAAGATTCTCAACCGCTCTCACAATCGGGGCGTAGTACGCATCCTGCTTGTAATTTGCCACTGTAATTTTCTTCAAAGAGCGTCCTCGCTATCACGAAGTGAGTTTCCCATTGGGCGAGTGCACCATCTTCCTCCGTCTCAACAAAACTCCGTTGCTCATCGAGCCTACACAACCTCAGATTCATCGTATCCACAACCAGCCGAAGAGGAAGCATTAGCGCTTCGCTTTTCGCGCGCGCGCCTTCTTGATGAGCTGGTCAATCTGCCGCGAGGTGAGGGCGTTGGTACCCTTCCCTTTTGAGTTTTCGCCAATAGCCTTGAGAACATCAGGCTCGGGAGCAGCGAGCCGCACGTAGTGCCAGATATTCAAGATATTCAGGAGGACAGCCCTGGGAGTACCGCGCTTCTCGATGACTAAAGAACGGTGTTCCTCTTCGATCTGGCGCAGCAACTCGCCAAAGTTCATGCGGGCGCGAAGCGCGGAAACGATAACATTCTGGGTCTTGCTCGTTTTCAACATAAATGCAAGATGTACAGTTCCCCTACTTGGACTGTACAGTTTGCGCACAGTTGTATCAATCGGTAAAATATGGCGAAGACGTGTGAGGTGACTGGGGGGTTTTTCGCGGCGTCCACCGATGCGATTCCCTTGCCCGCTGATTCACTCCTCCCAGAAAAGAAAAGCCTAGCCACAGCCTGTCCGCACCGAAACCTTATATGGCGCGAACGCCTTTGAAATCAACGACATTCAAGAACAGGAACTGAGACCTCGCGAGTCAGGCAATTTGCAACGTAACGCATTACATTGCATCGAAAACTTGCCACCGTATCAACTCGCCAGGGACAGGCCTCCGCGAATGGGCAGAGCGTCTCCGAGTGGTCGGCCCATACTTCCTGCAACGTTTCAGGGACCGTGCAGCCACTTGTGCGAGACCGCGACTACGCGGCTATCGTATATGGCTACCGGGCGGTTTGGATCTGTCTTAACCTGGTCAGTACAGCGGCAGGAGCCCGTAAACGTCGACCTCGCTTTTGGCACCGATGTACACCTTCCCGTTCACGACAGAGGGAATGGCAAAGCGTAGGGCAATACCGGCACGGTCGCGCTGGCTGTTTTGTTCTGTGCTGTAAATTTGGCGGCCCACGTCTGAAGCTTCGTAGGCGTAGAGCACTGCCGGTTTGCCTGGCGGTTCGTTCCAATTCTTCGACGATACCGCCCAGACGACACCGTCTTTCGAGCCGTTCGCAGAGACCGCGGGCGTGGCACCGGAATCGAAAAACTTGGTAGGTCCCGACGCTTTCAACTTCAGTTGCCCGCGGTCAACCGCATAGTCTTGCAAGCGCGTTTCGCTGCCGGCAAAGAAAACATTTTGGTTCCAATACGCCATGGCTCCGAAGGCCCCGTGCGAAGCGGAAATTGTCTGCACGGCATGAGTGTCGTCGTTAGGTTGATACTTGCCCATGTGGTCCCGATCAATCAGGTATATCTTGCCCTCTTTCCCGGCGGTCACCAGCAAGTGCGGATGCGCACCGGGTTGATCCGCAAGCAGCACCGGGCCGCTGGACCCCAGGTCGTTGTCACGCCCGTTTAGCTGTGCTTGATTCGAGGGCGTGAAGTAGTCCAGAAGCGTGAGACGCTGCCCCTCGGAGCGCAATTTCAGGACGCTGTCTCCGAAGTCGCGGCCGTTTGTCGCGGCATCGAACTCCCCATTTCCGGTGACCACGAAGACGTTGCCGTCCTTATCCGCGGCCGGGCCGGCATCGCCCTGCCAAATGGCACTATCCGACGCATCGGGCGACGTGTTGAAGACCGATTTCTGGGCAAGAGTAGTTG
>QHZB01000374.1 GCA_003224525.1 Acidobacteriota bacterium
AGGCCTGCCGGAAGCGGTCTGCCGGGCGAAAACAAGATGTTTCTATCTATTCGTTCCTTGCCGCGTGGTTTGCGCCCCCATGTGCCTGACATCTTGTGGGCCGTTCTTGTGCCCCTGATTGGAAGTGTCCTGCCCGTAGCGCCAGCCGTCCGCGCGCAGAGCGAGGTAGGAACCCTTCTCGAACAAGCGCGCACGGCTGAAAAGACTGGAGATTACCAGACGGCGGAACGTGTCTACCTGCAGGCGCTGGTGCTTGCCCCAGGCCATCTTGAAACCCTCAAGCGTCTCGGCGTGCTGCAACAAACTGAGCTGAAATTCAGCGAATCGGTCGAGAGTTTCAAACAGGTGCTCGCCCACGATGCGCACTATCCCGACGTGAATTTTTTCCTAGGTGTCTCCTATTTCGGCAAAAACGAAAATAAGGAGGCGATCCCATGGTTCGAGTTGGAACTCGCAACTCCTAAACCACATCCCCGGTGCCGGTACTACCTCGCGCTGGCGCTCCGGGCTGCCGGCCGGATCGAGGAATCCATCTCGCAACTGAACCGCGCAGTAGCTGATAATCCCAAGGACGCGGATGCGCTTTACCAGCTTGCCCGCATTTACAAGAACGCTTCTCTTCAGTCGATTGAGAGTCTAAAGGCTCTGGATCAGGACTCTTTCCAGCTGCACGCCCTGATGGGAGAGGTTTACGCGGATGAAGAACGGCATGCTGAAGCTATCAAGGAGTACCAGGCGGCACTCGCGAAACGTCCCGACGCCCCGGGAATTCATTATGCAATTGGAGTAGCGTATTGGGTCCAGCATCAACTGGATGCCGCCAAGAAAGAATTCATGGATGCTCTGAAGGAAAACCCTAACGACGCGCTGACCAACTTGTACCTCGGCGATATCGCGGTTCACGACCAGCGCTTTAGTGAAGCACACGGATACCTGAGTGCAGCGGAGAGGGGACAGCCCAACATGCCGCAGTTGCACGTGCTGCTCGGGAAATGCTATCGGGGTGAGAACCAACCGGAAAAAGCAAAGACTGAATTCTTGGCCGCGATCCAAGCGGACCCCACTGCCGCGCAGCCACACTATTTGCTGGCCCAGGTTTATCGGGAACTTCGCAACCCGCAAGCAAGCTCGAAAGAGTTCATAGAATTTGAAAGGCTTTCACAGTTGGAGAAGGATAAACCTCCTCAGCATGGGCCCCAGAACTGACATGGATTGCAGGCCAGAGCCGAGAGCTGGATCCAGCTTATGAGTATCTTCTCTGGGTACGTGCGGAGGCTCACGGCCGCTGCGAGTGGCCATGCTGCAATCGGTCTACTGCTCGCCGCCAGCCCATGCCAAATCACGGGACAGACGGAAGCCTCGCACCCGGCAAATGCTCCAACGGTAGAAGCGCACCTTGCCGCTGCGCAACAGGCCCAGAAAAACAGTGATTATGTCACTGCCGAGCGAGAGTACCGGGCCGTGCTTGGAATCAGGCCCGATTTTGCTGAAGTTCATATGAATCTGGGACTGCTCTACCAGCTGCAAGATCAAATTTCCGATGCCATGACCGAGTTTCGGCGTGCGCTGCACCTTAAGCCCACATTGGCCGGTGCGAATTTTTTTCTCGGGGTTGACTATTGTAAGAACGGCGAAGGGATTAAGGCTCTCCCCTATTTGAAGGCTGCAGCCAAGGAGGATCCTGGGCGACCCGACATCTGGTCTTGGTTGGCGACGGCCCAGGAAATCTCCGGTGAGTTTCATGCTGAAGTGGCGACGCTTCAGAAAGCACTCCATCGGCAACCCCAAAATGTTGATTTGCTCTATCTGCTTGGTCAGGCTTATGAGCGTTTGGGAAAAGAGGAGGTCGCGCGACTGCAAAAAACGGCACCGCACTCTCGGCGCTCCGAGCAACTGCTAGCAGAAAGCTATTCCGCGAGCAGTGAGTGGCCATCTGCGGTGATTCATTTTCAGAATTCATTGGCTTCATCGCCTGATACCCCGGGCTTGCACGTGGAGCTGGGCGAAGTGCTTTTGCGAGCAGGAAAACTTACGCGGGCCAGCCATGAGTTTCGAGAAGAATTGCACCTTGCGCCTCATAGCTTGCGTGCCATCGTCCGCCTGGGTGAGACAAAACTCATCCAGGGCGATATCGAAGGTTCTCTTCAGGATTGGAACACCGCAATAGCCGCGGACGGCCTGCAGGCTGAGAGAATCCTCGGCGTCCGAGAGATTGGACTTGGTGATGCTGCCTTCGAGCAGCTCCCGGATCCATGGCGTGAAAAAATCGAGAAACTTGCTCCCGAACTGCAGCGGCGCGACACTCCGGCTGCGCACTTAGCACTTGCATTTCTCGCCATGCAAAGTGGGGACTCGCCGTTGCAAGTTTCTGAGGGTGAGCGTGCCCTCTCTTCCTCAGAGGTCGCGCCTTCACCGATGGACT
Organism: Acidobacteriota bacterium; assembly: GCA_003224525.1. GTDB lineage: Bacteria > Acidobacteriota > Terriglobia > Acidiferrales > UBA7541 > Acidiferrum. The sequence continues at coordinate 2,423 of QHZB01000374.1, forward strand.
GTTCACAAGCCAAAATTAAACAGGCGCTCACGCAAGAGCAATTCTCAGTTTTCGCTCACTGCATGCCGCAGGTTTTGACGCCTCGGCCATCCGCCAACTCTAGTTACGCTTTCGCTCGTGCGCTGTTTGAAGCGGGGGATTACGAAGCGTCTCTCAAATTGCTTTCCGGACTCGCACCGCCTGATCGGAATTCTCCTGAGGCATCTTACTGGCGTGCGCGTTGTTATGAGAAGTTAGCCACCGTGGCCTATCTCCGTCTCTTCCAGTCGAACCCGAACTCTTATCGCCTGCATCAGCTGACAGGTGATTTGGATGCCGCGAAAGGCAACGACGGAAAGGCCATCGAAGAATATCGGCAAGCAATTGCGTTGAAACCATCCCTGCCAAATTTGCATTACCGTCTGGGCCATCTGCTATGGAAGGATCTCAAAGTCAGTGAAGCACGTCAGGAGCTCGAAGCTGAGCTGGCGCTGAGTCCAAGACACGCAGGTGCGCTCAACGACCTCGGCAATACCTACCTTCTGGAGCACCAGCCGGACAAAGCCCTCCCCTATCTAAGCCGGGCACTCGCAGCGGACCTGCAAAATCCTGAAATACATCGTGACCTGGGCACTGCCTATTCCGAACTAGGCGACTACGCGAAGGCAGAAGCGGAATTCAAGATCGCGGTCTCTGCTGATCGTGATGGCTCGGTCCACTACAAGCTGGCCAAGGTCTATCAGGCCCTTGGACAAAAAGAGAAGGCCGCGCGTGAGTTTGAACTCTCGACGGCACTGAACGCGAAAACCCACAGGAAACTTGAACAACAAAGGGAACGGTTGGACGAAGTTGAGAAGTCAACTCAAGATCCGTAGAAGACCGGCAATCGGCAAAACAGTGTCGTAACCGCCGTCAAGTAAAGTTTCCTCGAGAGCGGTGAGGCCCGAGTTTGGATGGAATGGCAGAAACGATAAGTTCGCGGGTGTTGTCTGGCCCGCTAGCAGTTGACTCGCACATGATATTAAAGCTTCGCTTCCTTGGTTTTGTTTCTTGCCTTTGGGCGACCGCACTGTTTCTTCCTCCTATTTCCCATGGCAAGTCGGCCAATCATCAGCAGCGGACACCCCCTCAAGACTCCATCGGCCAAGGAGAATCCTTCAGGAGGGGCCTTAGCGCATTAAAGGAGAACCGATTGGAGGCGGCCCTCGCAGAATTAACTGTCGCAGAACGCGAGGACGCAAAGGACCCCCGAATCCACAATTTCCGGGGGATTGTGCTCGCCCGCTTGGGCCAAAGCACGGAGGCTGCTGCCGAGTACCAGGAAGCCATTCGCTTGGACCCTCTCATAGAGGATGCCTACCGGAATCTCGGCTACCTTGAGTGGACTGAGCATCACCTCGAGCGAGCGCGTGAGGCACTCTTGCACGCGGTGAGACTCACGCCCAAGGACTCTTTTGCCCATTATTATCTCGGCAGAGTGCAACTCGAAGGGCAGTTCTACGCTGCGGCTTTTCTGGAGCTGGAGCTGTCGGATGTACCATGGCCCGTCGAACCGGGTTTTCTAATAAAAGCCGCCGCCGGATACCTGGCGCTCGGACGGCAGGAAGAGGCACGGAAGACGCTCCATCAGTTGGCCTCACTTCCACTCCTGGATGCTCAAACCGTGCGCGTCGCTTCACTTCTCTTGGCCGTCCACGAGAATGACGCCGCTACCGGTCTAATGCGAAAGCTCAGCGGCCGCCAGGCAGGTCCCCTTGCTCCCTGGGCTCGGTTCGACCTGTCGCTGGCGCACCTCCTTGCCGGGAGATACGAGGAAGCAGCTGATCAAGTCCAACACTTCATCAGCGCCCTCCCTTCGACGCCATCGGAATCTGACCAGATAGTCCCGTGGTGGTCCTTGGCCGGGATTGCATACGCCCGCCTCGGCCAGGGTGATCGAGCAGTGGATGCCTTCAACCGTGCAGCCGCGCTCGCCCCGGACCGCGAAGAGCACTGGCTCAATTTGACGCGCGAATTAATGGAATTGAGCCGCTACCGGGAAGCGATCTCTGCGGTTCAGGAGGGTCTTGCAGCAAGTCCTGAGTCCTACGCTTTGCATCTGCGGCTTGGAGCGGCAGACCTGTCGGCTGGGCGTTACCAGGAAGCGGAAACTGTTTTTCGGAATCTCGTGGAAGCCGGTGACCCCCTGCCGACGAGCTACATCGGATTGGCTCAGGTGCTGCTGCGCATGGGTCGGGCGGAAGAGGCGGCCTCCGAGCTCTCTGCCGCCCAGGGCAGGTTGGGAGCAATATTTCTCATCAGTTATTTTCGAGGCTTGTCCCTTGATCGCGCCGGCAAGCGGGACGAGGCCGTCCCTGCGTTAGAGGAAGCAATACGACTGAATCCGAATAGTTCCGAAGCTCACTTGGAGCTGGGAAAGACCGAGCTGGCAGTGGGGCGGGTAAATGATGCGATCGTTGAACTTCAACACGCACGGCATCTGAGCCCTGGCAACCTACAGGCGCAGCGGCTGCTCAGCCAGGCTTATCGACGGGCGGGAGACGCCAAACGAGCCGCACAGTTTGCGGACACTTCAACCGAAGCGCCGCCAGCCGCGGAAGGCGATCTGCTAGGTGACTTCGTGCTCCCGGAATGGCAAATGCCTGAGGAAAGCAAGAAAGACTAAGCTCGCGACCGAGAGGAACCTTGTGTGTCGTCAAAGCTCCTTGCTTCACGTATCCATCGTTTGCCCGCTAGTCCTAGGCTCAGCCGGGTTCCTCGTGCTGGCCGGGGGCTTGGTCCCTGCTCAGGAGCCGACAGCCTCCGAGAACGCAAAAGCTACGCTGGCCAATTTCATCGATATCGGCGAGAAGGCTGGGCTAACGATGACCAATGTTTTCGGCGGAGTGGACACCAAGAAATACATCATTGAGACAACCGGAACCGGTATCGCCATTTTCGATTATGACAACGACGGCTGGCCCGACATCTTCATCGTGAATGGCACAACGCTAGAGGGCTTCCCCGCCGATAAGTCTCCCACAAACCATTTGTATCACAACAACCACGATGGAACTTTCACGGACGTGACGGAGAAGGCCGGACTCGTCGCGACGGGGTGGGGACAGGGAGTTTGCGTCGGAGACTATGACAACGACGGATGGGAAGATCTGTTCGTCACCTATTACGGCAAGAACCGTCTTTACCATAATGACCATGGCGTATTCACCGAGGTGGCCGAGAATGCGGGGGTAGCCGGATCCGGGAAAGCCTGGGGTACCGGCTGTGCGTTTATTGACTTCAACCGCGACGGACACCTGGACCTATTCGTTGCAAATTATGTGGATTTTAATCTTTCCACGGCCCTGACACCGGGCCAGGGGACATCCTGCACCTGGAAGGGAGTGCCGGTCATGTGCGGACCGCGTGGACTGCGCGGTTCAAAAAACATCCTCTATGAAAACCGCGGTGATGGCACCTTCAGGGATGTCACGACGAAGGCCCACATTGATCGCACCAGTGGGCATTTCGCATTCAGTGTTTCTACGCTGGACTTTGATAACGACGGCTGGCCCGATATCTACGTGGCTTGTGACAGCGCGCCAAGCATCCTTTATCACAATAATCGTGATGGGACCTTCACGGACGTGGCGGTCATGGCGGGCGTGGCGTTTAACGAAGATGGACGCGAACAAGCTGGCATGGGGACCGCAGTGGCAGATTACAACGGCGACGGACGGCTCGACCTTTTCAAAACCAATTTTTCAGATGACACTCCAACACTGTACCGCAACGACGGCGATGGAGTTTTTTCCGATGTCACCTATAACGCTGGCTTGGGGCGGCATTCGCAATACCTAGGCTGGGGCACCGTGTTTTTTGACTTCGACAACGACGGCTGGCCGGATCTTATCCTCGCTAACGGCCATGTCTATCCGGAAGTGGACAAGTATGACT
>QHZB01000177.1 GCA_003224525.1 Acidobacteriota bacterium
CTTCCTCCGAACACGCCATGCCGGATTGGATTCGGCGCACCGCCTTGGGAGACATCTTGCAGGAAGATTTTTCCGAGCTTGCGGACGAGGCGCTGTATCGCAATCTGGACCGGCTGCATCCGAACCGCGAAGCCATCGAGCGTGCGCTGGCGGAGAAGGAAAAGACGCTGTTCAACCTGGACGACACCGTCTATCTGTATGACTTGACGTCGACGTACTTCGAAGGGCAAGCCACGGCCAACCCGCAAGCCAAGCGAGGATACTCGCGGGACAAGCGTCCGGATTGCAAACAAGTGGTGGTGGGATTGGTCGTGGATCGCGATGGCTTCCCCAAGGCCCACGAAATCTTCGACGGCAATACGCAAGACCGGCGCAGCCTGGATCAAATGCTGGATGCGCTGGAGAAGCGGACGGGCAAAAAGCTTGGGGCCACGGTGATCGTGGATCGCGGGATGGCCTTTGAGGAAAACTTGGAGCAGATCCGCAAACGCCAGCTGCATTACCTGGTTGCGGGACGGCAATCGGAGAGAAACCAATGGCTCGAAGAGTTGGAGAACGACGATGGCTGGGAACAAGTCCACCGCACACCCTCACCGCGGAATCCGTTTCAGAAGAAGACCCGGGTGGAAATCAAACGCCAGCAGAAGGGCGACATCGTCTACCTGCTCTGCCGCAGCGAAGGCCGTGAAGAAAAGGACCGGGCCATTCGAGAAAAGCAGGAAACGAAACTGCTCGCGGATCTGCATCGACTGCAGCAGCGCGTAGCCAAGGGCCGGCTGAAAAAGGAAAACAAAATCCAGCGAGCGATCGGTCGACTGTTAGAACGCTATCCGCGCGTGGCGCGTTATTACGAGCTCTCTTATGACGCGGTCCAAAAGAATCTCTCGTGGAACGAACTTACCGATAAAAAGGCCACCGCTAAGAAACTCGACGGTAGCTATGTTCTCAAAACGGATCGGCAGGATCTGACCGCAGGTGAAATCTGGCGCACTTATATCCTGCTCACGCGGGTGGAGGATGCCTTCCGCGACATCAAGAGTCCGCTGATGGAGCGCCCGATTTTTCATCATCTGCAGAACCGCACCCAGACCCACATTTTTCTTTGCGTGCTGGCTTACCATCTGCTGGCCGCCATCGAGCACCGCTTCTTGCAGGCCGGCGTGCACTCCTCCTGGGGAACCATTCGCGATCAACTCCGAACCCATCAGGTCATCAGCATTGTCCTGCCCGAAGATCACCAGGGCCGCGTACTGACCATCCGCAAAGCCACTACCCCTGAACCTGAGCACCGCCAAATTTACGCCACGCTTGGCATTACCGCCGAGGTGATGCGGCCGCTCAAATCCTGGCAGGTCAGCGCAGGTAGTGACGAAAAAAACTCTAAGTCATAGAAAACAAAGGATCCGACCCTGAAAACCGTGGAAGTTGGGCTAAGAGCGAGTGAGCGAGCGACTCCGTTTCACGATTCTTTGTGCTGGTTTCTGCTACGAGCGGGAGAATCGAGACGCGCGACCGAAGGGGCGTGGCTCAGAGGGTCTGAAATCTTTCTTTCACTTCGCGGACAAATTCCAGGAACTTAGAGGAGTTCGTAATGCCGGGATGCCAGCATAGGTCGCGCTCGATCAGGTCGTAAGTCTCTTGGATACGTGCGCCGGGGATAGTATTTCCGCTAGCATCGCGGTCGCGGCCCATGAGCCACAAGTGATCCGCCACCGTCGCCGCAGCGGTGACGTCGTGCGTCACGACGATAATGGTGTTCAGTTCGTCCAGGCAGGCAATCTCGTTGATTAACTCGCAGACTTTGGCTTCCATGACCAAGTCGAGCCCAGAGAAAGGCTCGTCCATCAGCAAGAAATGCTCGCTGCAAAGAAGTTGCTGGGCGATGGCGATTCTCTGGCGCTGGCCGCCGGAAATCTGCGCGGGATAGAGCTGCGAGCACTCGATCATGTCCAGGCGCTTCAGGTACTTCAATACTTTTTCGTGGGCAGCGTCGCTGTTTTTTTCGATTTGCTTCGCGGCCAGGATCAAGTTGCTGAAAATCGTTCGATTTTCAAACAGCGGATAATTTTGCGCGACAACACCAACCATTCCGGCTTTGACGGGAGTGAGCGTGGAATTGACCAACACCTGTCCCGAGGTGGGCTGATTCAGCCCCGCGATAATGCGAAAGAGCTGGGTCTTGCCGATGCCCGAGGGGCCGAGAAAGCCTACGACTTGGCCTTGCGTGCAGTCGGCGCGCACGATGTCGCGAATCTCCGCGTTGACATCGTGAAGAATGACTTTATCGTCGTAAGACAGACTGACGTGGTCAATCTTGAGAAGCGTATCGGTGTATTTGCATTGTTCGGGCAAGCGTTATCCTCACAAATGCCGAAACCACTACCTCTTTTCCAATTGCAAATTCGCGTAGGGAAAGAGGAATTTTTTGGCCAAGCCCAACGCGTAGTCCTGAAACAAGCCGATCAGCAGGATGGCGATTTGAATCGCAAAGACGGCTTCGAGGCGGAAATGTTTGTTTTGATTGAGAAGCAACGCCCCGATGCCGCCCTCCGACCGCGAGATGCCCTCGACCATGGTGAGCATCATCCATCCCATCGCGGCATTCTGGCGCATGGCATCGAAAGCAGCATCCGCCCTGCCGAGCACGATAACTTCCCAAACCACGCGCCACTCGCCCATGCGCAGGGTGCGGGCCAGATCAAACTTCTCTTTTGGGACCTGGGCCACAACGTCGATCATGCTGGTAACAAAAAACACGGCGACCCCGAACACGAGGAGGCTTACTTTCAAGCGGTGGCCGCTGGCAAAAATGACAGTGAAGAAGAAGGTGAGTCCCACCATACCAAGAAACCTGCCCTTGGAAACCGCGTGTGCGATCGGCTGGAACACCGGAACAACCGTCAAATAGGCAAGCCCCAGTGAAATCACCGTCGCCCAGGCCATGGCTTGCACGTTCAAGAGGAAGCTGACAATCAGCTCCTGGCCCAAGCCCTCATTGTTCCAAAGGTCAACAAACGCGCGCCAAACATCCATTGGCTTCGGCAGGAATACATAGGTCGATGTCGCCCACACCAGCAGCAATACCGCGATCTGGAAGACGATGATGAACCGGAACGCCGCTCTCGAAATCACCCGGTTCGGAGAAAACGCACTGAGTACGTCGTGCAGGAAGCCGATCCGTCCGCCGACTGCGGACGCACTTGCAGCAATACTCCCGGCCGCCGGCTTCATGGTGGTCACCGAGGGTTACCTATTCCTTGCCCGACAGAATGATTTCTACGCGCCGGTTCTTTGCTCTGCCTTCGGCTGTAGCGTTCGATGCCAGTGGCTTGGAGTCGCCATAGGCATGAATGCGGAAACGGCTGTCGGGGAAGTTCGCGGGAGCTTTTCTCTGTAGCCAATCACGCACGGCCTGGGCGCGCCTCTCTGCCAAGTCCATGTTCCCTTCGCGAGTGCCGGTATTGTCGGTGTGCCCGTTCAAGGTGACGAACAAAGCGCCGGCAATCGCGAGGTCGTCTTTGATCTCATACATCTTGCGTTCACCGTCAGACGTGAAGGAAGCCTTGCCAGTGTCGAATTCGATGCTCCAGTCGCGCTTCGAAACGACGGTGCCAGTGTCCCCGCTTGAACTGAAGCTAGCGACGTCGGCTTCCGCGCCGGTCTGCGAGAGCATCGAAGAGGCGCCGAGAACATAGGAAGTGTCGAGAATCTCTTTCACGTCGGGAATCTTGTTGGCATCCTTGAAGAGTGCGGGGTATTGCTGCGTGGCGATATTTCCGAACACCGTGTAGGTGGAGCGAAAGTTGTTGTTGGCACCGGGCTGCAAACCAAACAAAAGCAGATTGTCGTTCAGATTGTTGACCGCGGAGCCACCGAGCTCCACCATGTTTCCGGTTTTGTCCTGCTCGCGAGTTCCCTGGTAGTACTTCAGCCAATACTCGCCGTTCTGCTCGTTGTAGACCTTTGCGCTAATTGCTGCTGCGCGTTTCAGAGCTTCCGGATAAGCCTTCAGTTGATCCGCAGCTTCGAAACTCGCCGCCAGCATTCCCTGAACTTCGTTTCGATGGTCTTGATTAAACTTCTTGATGCCAATAATGACGTCGGGCATCTGCGAGCGGTACTGCTTCGAAGAGACGATGGAGACAAGCCCGCCACGCCCATGGGCCACGTTTACGTCGCCCGGCGTCCAAGTGACCACGCCGTTGACACAGACGTTTTTTGATTCTCCGGTCAGCCGACCATCGTGCACCACTTTGCGGTCTTCGCAGGTATTCGCGTTGTAGATTTCCGCGGCCTTGATGTAGTCCGGCGCATTGACCCAATTGAGAGCCTCGGGATCCCATGTTTTTTCGTCTGGATTGTTCTTGATCTGGTTGTCCGCGGCCCACTTCATGGCGATATTCCAATCGCCGTCGCGAAGGACTCCAGCAACCAGGCCGCCCTTGGCGGCCTGCGCGTCCGACTTCCATTCTGGTGGACCCATCAGCTTGTCTTCTCCGCGAGAATATCCCGTAGAGCCGATGACCTGCGCGAGGTATTCACCAGCGCCGTTGTCCAGCTTCTTGAGCTGCGGATTGACAGCGGCAAAAAACTGGCCGGAGCCGTCGCCCATAATCAGGACGTAATTCGCCCCTGCGGAACACTGGCTTGCGCCGTCGTGGAGCTCCTTGGCGCAGGCAATCAGGTCGTTCTGCATCTGGCTGGTGTCATCCTGACGGAGTAACTTCACGTTTGCGCCATGCTTCTCCATCAAACTGTTACGCGTGGTGTCCGGGCCTCCATTGGCGTAGATATAGTTCATCTGGGCGTTCCAGGCCCATATTTCAGTGCGAATCAACGGCGCTTTCACTGACGCCGCAGTTGCTTCTGGGTACGGCGCTGGCTCGACGTTGGCCACAACCGCTTCCTTCAAGTCCGGCAGAGCGGCCTTTGAGGGAATGAGGGCCTTGGCAATGCCCGGGGCGGGAATCCACCCGCGGCTAACCGCCGTGCGGAAACCGAAGAACAGAACCGCGCCGATCATCAGGAGCAGAATAATTTTTGCTCCCGGCTTCAGCCGGTGCCCTGTGGGTGGTGTTGAGATTTTATCGTTAAACATTTGGCTCTTTCCTCCGCCGACGAGCTACTTGATCAAATCTCTGTAATCGTCTTTTTTGTTCGCAGGCACGGCCGAAGACTGGTCCGGTACGCCGCCCGGCACCGCGGTTACCGAAGCAGGCAAAAGCTTTTGCTGAAACTCCGACAATTGCTTGACGGCTTCGTCGTTGATGGCCCCGGTTTCCAGATCCATGTTGGTCATCAACTTATTGGCAAGACGATTGAAATCTTCCATCTCTCCCAGCATCTGCCCAGCATCATCCGCCAAATACTCCAGCGTCTGGTCGTAAATCTGGTTGGCCACTGGATCGCCGCGAAAGATCTTCTTCGCCGCCTGGAACACGGAATAAGCCTTTTTCAGCGCCTTCCGTCGCATCTCTTCTTCGCTGACGCGGTTCTCTTTGTCGGTCACCTGGAACTCTGCCGTAGCCCTCCAGCGGATGAGCTGGTCATAGAGAATCTTTAGCTTGTCGCGCAGATCCGTGAGCGACTTGTTGATATTGATCAAGCTCGCGGCATGCCGTTGGTTGGTGACCTTGGCAGACATGTACTGCTGCTGATCGAGGGAGGTCAGCCCGCCGGCGGCCATCTTCTTGTCGGCCTGGTTGGCCAGCGCCATGCTGTGCTCGGCGTCTTTTTGGTTCGTGTCGATCTGGTTCTGGAGCGTGCGGATAGAGCCATTCAGGTTTCCGAGCTGCTCGTCCATGATTGCGAGATTCTTTTTCATCTCCCCGATGTAGTTCTTGAGGATGCCGATGGGGTCCAATTCAATGAACAAGCCCGTCAGATACCGCATAACGCTTTGGAACATGAGCTTCGCCAACGTTCGGACGCGCTTGTCCGTGACGATGAAAAGGAACACCAAAATCGCCGCGATCAAAACGGCAAGGTGCAAAGTATCGCTGGCCGCCGCGATCAAGAACGGTAGGATCTGTACGAAGCCATATGCTACCGCGATGCCGCCGAGGACCAGCACGACTTTTCCGACTGTTCCTTCCGGCCGCTGCCAGAAATTCTTCAAGCCCTGCATTACTGGGGAATTTGGAGTGCTTGCCATGGTGTCTCCCTATCCCAGAATCGTTTCAAATTCCTTGCGCTGTTGCTGAATCTCGGCCCGCCGCCGTTCCAGCGCCGCCGCAAAATTGCTCTTCGCTTCTTGCAACTTCGAACGCGACACTTCCGTCTGCGATTGCATGGACTTCACCTGTTGTTGCAGGTCGGCAATTTCTTTCTGTTTTTGCTGAATGGCTTCATTGAGGTCACTGATTTGGGCAATCTTGGCATCGACTTCCGTTCGTGACACTTCGTCGGTTTGCTTGTTGAACGTGCTCGCTGAAGAATTCAGAACATTCTGTAAAGCGTCAAAGCCTTTCAGGATCGCGTCTTTCGTCAGGCCACCCTGCGATTGGGCTGTGGCCAGAGCGGCCTTGTACCTCAATGCTTTATCCGTGATGACGGAGGTCAGCGGCGCAGCAAAAGCTTCGATCTTGGCCAGCTCCGGAACCGCAGAGAGGTCCGTCTGCTTGGCCAGCCGCGTGTAGAACTGGTTGTCGCGCGTCCCCTTGGGGGAATATGCAGGAGCTGCTGACACTAGCGGTCGCACCGCCCCCGAGGTGGGCGCCGGCTGGGCGGGCTGCTGTGCCAGCGTTTCCTCTTCAAAAATGGCCTTCTTGATCAGGTCCATGAAGGGCATAGGTCACGTCCTAACTTCTTCAGTCCTGCTCGCGCTGCCGAGAAGCACACCACGTCACCATTCCGAGGCCCAGCACGACCGGACTTACAGTACCAAATCGGTCCACTATCCGCCCGCATTTGTATCCTATCGATAAGAGAACCCTTGCGTTTTACATGGGATACGCGGCCATCGTAGACTGTGCCAGCCCGCTTTTCAATAAGGAAATTGTCACCGTATCGCATCTAATAAACTGGCAATCTCTCCCTGCCTTGATGACCCTAGTAAACCGCCTATAGGAAAAACGTGCAATTCAGTTACAATGCACACTTTCACCGTTCAAAATGATGCCTTTTTTGAACTGACGGACTCACGATAAAGGAACTAACGGTGGCCGCAAAGACGCTACCCAACGTACTGAGCCAGATTGTGGAGGCAAGGGCCGAGTACGACACTCGGCTGTTGGCGCAGCAGGTTGGAACGAATTATCGCTCCTTGATGTATTGGCTCAGAGGGGACCGCCCCATCCCCGCGGAACTGCTGCCAAAGATCTGCGTGCTTTTGAAGAATTTCGAACCCCTGGATATTCTCGAGTCGCAAGCAGGAAGAGTGGCTTTCAAGATCCCCGATCCACAGCAAACCTCGGAAAAAGAGTTCCAGGTTATTTCCAATCTCATGAAGGACGTGGGTTCGGCGCTGGAGAGCATTGCAAGCACTCTGGCGGACGGGGTCGTGGAAGAAAATGAATTGAACGCAACGATCCCGAAGCTGGAAGCCGTGATTCGGGAATGCGCATCTGTCAGATACTTGCTGGAGACTCTCTGCAAGAACACAAAGAAAAGGGCAAAGAAGTAGCATGCTGGCGTTTCATGATCAAGTGTGGGATTTGGGCAAGATCCATGTGCGGAACGATTGAACAACTCAGAATCACTGGTCGCTAAGATCAGTGTCACATTCAGTCGTCACGACTTTGTCACAATGAATTGTTACCGCTTGTCACAGTGTTGGTTAGCAGTACTGGGGAAGCTGTGTGTACTGTTCAGGCTGGTTCGTGAGCTTCGGCAGGCGTTGTCAGTGGCTCGCTTTTGGCACTTCGGTGCCTCGGTTGAGGATTTCCAGGTAGCGATGATACGTAAAGAGGCGATGGCGCTGTTTGCCGGTAGTCTCCCGGACCATGCCGAGGTTCACCATGTGCTGCAAAGCCTTCGCCACAGTGGGCGCAGAGAAAGAGAAGCTACAAGCGAGGATCGACCGGCTCACTCTCAAGGGCCAGGACGCCGAAGTCGCATTCGAGGATGCGCCGAAGCGGTTCTTGGCGAACGAATCGCTCCAAAGCTTCGTGGATCGTCGGAAAAAGAGCTGAGAACCACGGAGGTGAACAATCCATCGTCCGCAGTGGCGTCTTTAACCGCAGCGCTTTCTGTTAGACTCACAACCTCGATGAGCCATTCGGGGGAACAGCCGGTTCGATCACCGCCACGCCCACCCTTTCTCACTTTCAAAGCTGCCGCAAATCCTCCAAGTCTGGCCTCCCCACCGCACCGCCGTTTTCCCTTACTGCTTCTCTTAGCGACTTGACTTCCGGAGAGTGGGCTAAACAAATGTTCCTTGCAGCACTTCTCGGAGTAGCTCTTGTTTTTGCGTGGTGAGCTTCTTCCCTTGCCCTGTAAGATAAAACACGTCGATGGCCTTGTGGCCTTCCGTGTCGATCAACGCGACTTCGATGTTGCATCCCAGGCGCGCCAGCGCCGAACCGATCTCGTAGAGCAATCCCGGATGGTCCTGAGTAACGATTTCGAGAAGCGTGCTGTGCGCCGATGAGGCATCGTCGAAGTTGATCCGCGTTTCGACGGTGACTTTCGGTACCCGCCCACGGCTGGCGCTCTCGCGGCTTTTCAGGAGCGGCCCCAGTTGCGCCTTTCCGTTCACGACATCCGCGAGGCTCTTGCGGAAGCGATCCGCTTCGCTGGGGTTTAGTTCCAGGGTGCGGTGCAGATCCGCGAAGTGGAAGGTATCCAACACGACGCCGGCGGCATTTGCGAAAGCATCCGCCTTGTTGATGTTCATGCCCCAGCCGGCCAGCACGCCCGAAATCGTTGCGAAGAGCGCCGGGCGGTCCGCCGTAAGCAGCGTCAGCGAGAACCCCTGGCGTGTGGCGAGGAGTTCCGTCTGCACCGGATCCGTGCCCAGTTTCCGGTAGAGCGCAAAGTGCGCCGCAATCTCCGCCGCCGAATGCACCGCGAGATACCGCCGCGGGAATCCTTCGAGGAACCGTTCGATCTCCTCGACGCTGGTGTCGCCCGCCAGCGCCTTCACACGCTCGAGCAGCGAGCCTTCATCCGGCGCGTGCAAGCGGTCGCGATCCACGGTGCGACTGAAGTGGTTGGAAGTGGCCACAAAGAGTTGCCACAGCATCTCCGCTTTCCAGGGCGTCAGTGCTTCCGGATTGACGGAGTGAATGTCCGCGTAGGTCAGCAGGCACAATCTTTGCAGCCTTTCCTGCGTTGTGACGGACTGCGCAAAAGCGGAGACGGTGGCAGGATCGAAGATGTCTCTCCGCTGCACGGTGGCGGACATGTCCAGGTGGTGTTCGATGAGGAATTGGACTTCTTCTTTTTCTTCCGGCGCTAGCTTTAATCGCCGGGCGGCGCTATCGAGAGCCGCGAGGCTGCCCGTGATGTGATTTTCCACCGGCATTCCTTTGCCGACGTCGTGCAGCAGCAGCGTCAAGATCAGCAAGTCTCGCCGTTCGGCGGTCCTCCAGAGCGGTGCGAAATGCGCCCCTCGCTCATCCGGCGGCTCCGCCAATTCCTGCAGGTGCTCGATGGTCCGCAAGGAATGCTCGTCCACCGTATAGCGATGATAGAAATCGCGCACCACCAGCGAGTCGATCCTTCCGAATTCCGGCAGGATTTCCATCAGCAGCCCTAGCCGTTGCATCGACCGCAAAGCCACGCCCGGGTAATCGGAGCCCAGTATCTCGCGCAGCGTGGCCCAGGAAATCTCCGTGTTCTTCGGAGGAAGTTCCGGATGCTTCAGGATATAACCGATGCTGCGCTCCGCCTCGCGGCTCAGCGGGGTCCCCGTGCGCGCCGCTTCCGCGAAGAGCGAGTAGGTGATCGCACGGTCCGATAACATCGGCTGGTCGAGCACTTCGAGCAGGCCATCACGCACGGTGAAGAATTTCCCATCGTTCGGCTCCAGCTTGGTGGCGCGTGCCGCATGGAACAGGCGCTGCCGCAGCGTTATCGGCACGGCAGCTCTCTGCTCCAGATAGCGCAAGAGTTGCCGGTTTAGCGTCCGGGCGTGCCGAAAATACTGGCGCATCCATTCTGCGGGAGTTCGCCCCACTCCGTCGCCCACACCCAGGGCGCGTTCTGCCGCCGCCGCCTGCAGCTCGTAGGTGAGCGTGTTATCGTTCCGGCCGTTGCTATAGTGCAGAAAGCATCGGATGGCGCTGAGAAAATCGACAGCCGCGGCAGAAAGCTCTTCCTCCGCGGCGGTGATGTTTCGGATCCCCTTTTTTTCCTCCACGATCTGCCGCAGCCAAATCGTCGCCTGATAATCCCGCATGCCGCCCGGCGACTCTTTCACGTTGGGTTCGAGGTGGAATATCGTATTTCCGTAGCGCGTCAATCGTTCTCTGGTCAGCCGGTGTATTTGCGCCAGCAGGAAGGGCCGCGCCTGCTTTTCCGATGCTGGCAGCACTTTCGTGTCCAGCCTCTCGTAGAGCGCGGCATCGCCCGCCAGGAATCGGCGATCCAGCAGTGCCAGGTGGAACTCCGCATTGTCCTCTTCGATCCGCTTGCACTCTTCCAGCGTGCGCCCCGCCGAACTGACGCGAAATCCGATGTCCCACAATGTCCGCGAAAATTCGGAGATGAGCGGCCGCGATTGCTGTTCTGCTCTGTCGTTTCCCATCAAGAATAGAATGTCGAGATCGGAATAGGGGAACAGCATCCGCCTCCCGTACCCGCCCAGCGCGAGCAGGCAAAGCCCTTGCGGCTCGTGGTTGTGGACGCGCAGAACTTCGTCAAAAATCTGCCCAACGTTGCGGTCCGCCAGCTCGCACTGCGCCCGCAGCATTTCTCGCGCACTGGTACCCGTCTCAAATTGTTGCCGGATGCGTTGCCGTTCGGTGTCGGCCTGCGAGCCGAGCACGGATAGGGGCGTTGGGGATCCTTGCATGTTTTTTGCGGGTGGGATGCCCGGATGGAGACTGGGGCGTGCAGCGGTTGTCACCTTGATCGCCTGCGGTCAGTGAGCTGCCAGCCAGGCGCCCAAGCGTGAATGGTTAGAGCGCGTTTTCACCGCGCTCCTCGTTGCGTATCCGGATTGCTTCCTCAACCCTCGATAGGAATATCTTACCGTCGCCAATCTTCCCTGTCTTGGCGGTCTTCAATATTGTGTCCACAACGCGGTTCACCAGCGCGTCCGGCAGCACCAGCTCCAATTTTATTTTTGGCAGCAGGTCCACCGTGTATTCCCGTCCGCGATACACCTCGGTGTGCCCCTTCTGCCGCCCGTGCCCGCGCACTTCCGTCACCGTCATCCCCTCGATACCGATTTCGCGCAGCGCATCTTTCACCGATTCAAACCGCGAGGGCTGAATGATTGCTTCAAGTTTCATCATGGATGTTTCCGCTCCGCCCCCTGCCTGATGCTCCCTTGCCGGCTTTCCCTACGACTCAAGGTTATAAGCCTCTTCGCCGTGTTGCGTGATGTCCAGTCCTTCGATCTCGTGCTCTTCCGGCACACGTACGCCTGTCAGCAAATCTACGATCTTGAGCAGCACTAAAGTTCCCACCAGCGCAAAGACCCAGGCGATCAAAACGCCCACGAGCTGGTTGCCGACCTGGCCCCAGTGCCCGTCCAGCCCACCGACGGCCTTGCCCGCTCCAAAGATGGGGTTGATCACCTGTTGAGCGAACACGCCGGTGAGCAGCGCTCCTATCGTGCCTCCCGCGCCATGTACGCCGAAGGCATCCAGCGCGTCATCATACTCGAAGATGGCCTTCACCTTCGTCACCATCCAGTAGCAGACCACACCCGCGATCAAGCCAATCGCCAGCGCCGGCATCGGCGCCACAAATCCGGCTGCCGGAGTAATCGCCACAAGTCCCGCCACCGCGCCGGAAATCGCGCCCAGTGCGCTCGCGCGTCCGTTCTTGAGCCACTCCGCCGCACTCCAGCCCAGCGCCGCCGCTGCCGCCGCAAAGTGTGTCGCCACAAAAGCGCTTGTTGCCAGGCTGCTTGCCGCCAGAGCGCTTCCTGCGTTAAAACCGAACCAGCCCACCCACAGCAAGCAAGCGCCGATGAAACTCAGTACCAAACTGTGCGGAGGCATCGGCTGCTTTGGATATCCGCTGCGTTTGCCGAGATACAGCGCGCACACCAGCGCGGAAACGCCCGAAGAAATGTGCACGACCGTACCGCCTGCAAAATCCAGCGTCGGAAATTTTCCTCCGAGCGAAGCGTTCAGCAACCCGCCCTTGCCCCATACCATGTGCGCCAGCGGCGCGTAGACCACCAGGAACCACAGCGTCAGGAACAGCACCGTGCCGCTGAATTTCATCCGCTCCGCGGTTGCGCCGGTAATCAAAGCAGGCGTGATAATGGCGAACATCAACTGATAGACCATGAAGGTCATTTGCGGAATCGTCCCCGCGTAATCCGGGTTCGGGTCCGCGCCCACGCCGCGCAGAAACGCGTGCTCGAAACTCCCAATGAATTGACCATCGCCTCCAAAGCACAAGCTGTAGCCGACCAGTGCCCACATCACTGTGATCAGCGCCATTAACGCGAAGCTCTGCATCATGATCGCCAGCGTATTTTTCCGCCGGACCAGCCCGCCGTAAAACAGCGCCAGCCCCGGCCCTGTCATCATCAGAACCAATGCCGCGCTCACCAGCATCCAGGCGTTGTCCGCGGAGGACTGAGCCGCTTTCACGTCCTTATCCAGCTGCGCCAGTTTTTCATTGACTGCTTTTGGAAGTTCAGTTGTCGCCGCAGAGGTGGCTGTCGTTGAAGGAGTTGCTGAGGTGGCGGGCGTTTGTTGCGCGGAGAGGGGAAATACCGCGAGCAGGATGGCCCCCAGCACCGGGACAAGGCTGAAACTACACTTCCATCCTGCGCACTTCATAGATGTGTCCGTTCCGCTGGCTCTGGATTCGACTGCCGGGGACCCGCCAATTCGTCGCCCTGCATTATACGCATGTGCGCTCCGCGTCGCAGTTTGAAATTTTTATTTCCTGGATTCGTTTTTCTGATGCGTCGCTCTCCTCTGGCTCTCACCTATTCGGCCTCTAAATATCTGGAACCGTTCCCTTTGTGCAGCTTACCCTCCGGCGTATAATGCCGTGCGGCATCGCAAATAGCCATCGCAACTCGATTGACCCACTGTCATGAAAGACCGGCCGCCCATGGAAATCAACGTCCGCGAATCCGCCGGAGTATCGGTACTGGAAGTTCGCGGCCGGCTCACCATCGGCGAGCCCGCCGAGCAGCTCCACGACGCTCTGGAATCCGTGGTCAAAGGTGGCGCGAAGAAAGTTGTCGTCCTCCTGAACGGTATCCCGCAGATCGACAGCTCCGGCATCTCCACGCTCGTGCGCATCTCCATCAAGCTCGCCCGCGAAGGCGGCGTGCTCCGCCTGGTCTGCGGCCCCGGCCGCGTCCGCGACGCCCTCACCGTCACCCGCCTCGTCGAAGCCATTCCCACCTTCGAATCCGAATCCGCCGCCCTCGCCAATTTCTAACTTTTGGCTTTACGGTCCTTCAACACCTGGTGTTCAATCGTCATGTTGGACTGTAGTTCTACGTGGGTGTCCCGCCGGAGGATTGCGGAATGAAAAACCTCTCTACTCCTTGCTTCCGCATTCTGCTCCTGGCCACAGTTTGCACCTTGACCGCCTCGGTTGGCTTCGCAGGCGCGAAAGAGCAGCGCAAAGCAGTCGCCGCGCGTGTCGCAAGCGAAATTGCACGGCACAATCTGCACAAAATCTATGTAGCAGACTTCCTCGAACGGTTGAACTCTCTAATCAGCGACGCCGCCCGTACCGACAAAGGCTGTTACTTCGCGTCCGTCTTTTCGACGAATCTCAGTGCCGAGAAAAGTAGTTTCGATGTGCTTAATCGCATTGATGCACAGCGCTTGCTAACGAAAGCGGCAATCAGGCCGCCGGACCTCTTGAAATCAGAAACCTCCGGAAAAGTTGCCGCGGTTATAGGCGTGGATGCCCTACTCATGGGTACATTTAGGCAAATTGGTTCTGCCATCGCTCTGGAGCTTTCCCTTCGTGAAGCAACGACCGGCAAAGAGCTCTACCACACGCAATATCAGGAGCAATCCTCGGACGAATTCGAAGCGCTCTTTCCGGCGGCCACCGATTCCGCAGCAACCATTTTTTATTTTGCGGACCTCGATGGGATAGGCAGCCCAGAGTGCCTTGTTTGTTCTAATCCTTCTTACACGCGTGTCGCCGGGGACAAGAAAACCCAAGGGGCTGTACTGCTTTCCGCAGTTTTTAAAGTCAACGGCCAGCTCGACCAAGCGCGAGTGGCCCGAAGCTTCGAACCGAGCCTCGATCAAACGGCCATGGAAGTAATCAGCAACTGGAAAGTGGAACCGGCAAGAGATGCTGCCGGAAACAGTGTGCCAGTCCGCCAGAAGGTCGCGGTTGACTTTAGCCTGTTCAATTCGGACGCCGGGAGATTCGGAGTCCAACGGGATTCTGCCGTATTACCGCGAGCTGGCGTTAATGGTTTTGGCGTGCCGGCTTGCGTTTATTGTCCCGCTCCTGATTATTCTAATAAGGCCAGAGCTGACAAGAGTAGGGGCACTGTTTTGATGGATGTTGGAGTAACACCGGAAGGACGGGCGACAGATGTGATTGTGATAAAAAGTCCTGGCGACGAGCTGGGAGAGAAAGCAATCGAAGCTGTTAAGTCTTGGAAATTTAGACCCGCAAAAGACGCTACAGGGAATCCTGTCGCGGTTCGCGTTCAAGTCGAAGTCACTTTCCAAATCAGCAAGTAACGTCTACCCGCCCTTTTTCAGTTCCGCGAGCACCAGCTTGGCCACTTCTTTCAGCGTTTCGAACACGCCCAATCCCTGAATCGCCACGCCCTCCAAAACCGGCTCGCCCTTTTTCTGCAACTGCTTCGTCAATTCCGGCACCGCCATGGCATTCGGCAGGTCCCGCTTGTTCAACTGCAGCACGTACGGAATCGTCGTAAAATTCAGGTTGTGCTCTTTCAGGTGTTCCATCAGGTTTTCCATCGTTTCGAAATTCGCGTCCAGGCGTTCTTCCTGCGAATCCGCCACGAACACCACGCCATCCGCGCCCTTTAAAATCAGCTTGCGGCTGGCCTCATAGAATACCTGTCCAGGCACGGTATATAAGTGAAAGCGCGTCTTGAATCCGCGCACCGTTCCCAAATCCAATGGCAGGAAGTCGAAGAAAAGCGTGCGGTCCGTCTCCGTTGCCAGGGACACCATCTTGCCCTTCTGGTTTTGTCCGGTGTGGTCGTAGATCCACTGCAGGTTGGCGGTTTTTCCGCCCAGACCTGGACCGTAATACACGAGCTTGCAGTTAATTTCGCGAGCAGGAAAATTGATGAAAGGCACGTTGTCGTCAACCAGAATTCGGCCACAAACTTATAGCATACGCGGCGAAGGCAGGCCAGCCTTCCCACCCCGCGTGTCGCCTTGCTTGTACCGCACCTACAGTGTCCGCGATTCCGCCCGGAACTCCACGTCCTATTTTCGGCCTATGCCTCTGTTCGGTAACGCCGGACGCCTCCGGCCCTTCCAAAGTGCCTTTGTTAGCCTTTGTTCACATCCGTTGACGCCAGAATCCTGCTCTGCTAGCATTCGGCCCATGGCAAAAGCGCGTAAGCCCACTTCATCGTCCTCAAGGCGTTCCGAGGGCACGGCGCGGAGTCAGTCTAAGTCACAGAAAAAAAAGACTTTCCCGCCCCCTCCGCCCTCCCAGCGTGGGGGTGTCGAACTGGTCGATCCCCTGGTGCAAGCGCAACTCAAAGTCTACGACGAAGCCCTGGCCCTCTTTCATCAGCAAAAATTCGCTCGCTCCAAGCAGGAACTTGAAAAAGTTCTCGAAGGCCCCAGCAAGGAACTCGCCGATCGCGCGCGCATGCACTTGAAAATCGCCGAACAGCGCATGAAACCTTCTCACGAGCAAAATCCCCGCACCGCGGATGAGCATTATCAGCGCGGCGTCGCGATGATGAACATCGGCCGATGGGACGACGCTCGCGAAAGTCTCGATAAAGCCCGCAAAGCCGCGCCCAAGGCCGACCATATTCACTACGCCCTCGCCGCGCTCGATTGCCTCACCGGCGAAGCCGATTCCGCCCTGGCCAATCTCAAGATCGCCATCCAGTTGCGCCCGGAAAACCGCTATCACGCGCGCAACGACGAAGATTTTGCTTTCCTCCAGGAAGACCCGCGCTTTACCGAGCTGCTCTATCCGGAGAAAGACGGCACCGCCGGCTAGCCGCCGTTGCGGTTTTTGTAGGGATCGGCTTTAGCCTGTCCTATTTTTTCTTCTCCGCGTTTTCGCCCTCCTCTGCGATCTCTGTGTTAAATTATTTTCTGCAAGTTGAAGCCGGTTCTGCCATCCCGGCTCTCAGCGTGAAAAAACGCGCCTCCAAATCGAAAGCTCTTTCCCGCGGCTTCCGCGTCGTCGCCCTTGGAGGCGGCACAGGCCTCTCGACGCTTCTTCGCGGCCTCAAGGAACTCGTCATCCGCCGCATCGACGAGCGCGCCAGCCCCGAACGTCCCATCGCCGATCTCGCCGCCATCGTCACCGTCACCGATGACGGCGGCAGCTCCGGCCGCCTGCGCCGCGAGAATCGCATCCTTCCGCCCGGCGACATTCGCAATTGCATGGTGGCGCTTTCGAAAGATGAAGCCCTCCTCGGCCGCCTCTTTCAATACCGCTTCCACGCCGGCCGCGGACTCATCGGCCACAATTTCGGCAATCTTTTCCTCGCCGCGCTCACGCACGTCACCGGCGATTTCACCGAAGCCATCCGCGTCAGCAGCAAAGTGCTGGCCATTCGCGGCCGCATCTTCCCGTCCACGCTTTCGAACGTCCACCTCGTCGCCAAACTCGAAAACGGCCGCACCGTTCACGGCGAGACCCGCATCACCGCCAGCCGCTCGCCCATCAAGACCCTCAGCCTTTCCCCGCGCCGTGTTCGCCCGCTTCCCAAGGCCATCGAAGCCATCAAGCAAGCTGACCTGATCCTCCTCGGCCCCGGCTCGCTCTACACCAGCATTCTTCCTAACCTGATGATTCCCGAAATTGCCAGCGCCATCGCCAAATCCAAAGCTCCCCGCGTCTACGTTGCCAATCTCATGACCCAGCCCGGCGAGACTTCTGGCTACGCCCTCGCCGACCATCTTCGCGCCATCCAGACCCACGTCCGCCATCGCGTCATCGATTGGGTCGTCGCCAATCGCCAGGCCGTCTCGCCCGAAGTCGCCCGCCGTTACCGCGCCCAGGGCGCCGAACCCGTCGACATCGACCTCGGGCAGCTCCAGAAACTCGGCTTCCGCGTCATCCTCGACAATCTTCTCGAGGAACACGGCGTCATCCGCCATCGCACCCAGCGCCTCTCCCGCCTCCTCCTCGAAGAATTCCTTCACCGCTAGCCCCGCCCATTTCTCACCACGCCCGCCGCCGTCCCCCGCGGCTATTTGATTCTCGATTGTGCCGACATGTTTGACAGCTAAGGAGGTGTGAGTCCTGTGCGCCGGGGTGCTTCGGTGAGAGAAGGGGGTGGGTCTGTCATGGTTAACCAGACACCTGCCGAAGGGTGTCTGTCCTGATGAGCCCTGCGGCGGGCGAAGGATCGATCTCTCCCCGGAGTCCGCGAAGAACCTCTCTTCAAAACTTTGGAATCCAGGTTGAAGCTTGCGAAAAACGGCCACCCAAGAAGCAAAAGGGCACCCCGATCCGATCGGGAAGCCCTCTTGGCTACGAGTTATGGAGCCGTTAGAAGATAATCTTCAGGCCGAGTTGCAGGTTGAACGCTTCGCCGGGACCGATTCCGGGAGCGCCGTTGAAGTCGCCGATGGTGTCGGCGGTTAAACCCAAGCCGCTGCCAACGGTGCAAACGCGACCGCTTTGTGCGGCCGAAGTGGGATCGCTTACGCCGCAGCCGCCGCTCGGTGGTGCCAGATTCTTCCTGTTGAACAGGTTGAAAAACTCCATCCGGAACTGTGCGTTTACCCTCTCGGTGATCTTCGTGTTCTTGATCACTGAGAAGTCCACGGAGTCGTAACCCGGACCGTAGAGGAAGTTCCGCGGAAGAGTTCCATAGGTCCCGGGAGCTGGGGCGGCGAACGCAGTGGGGTTGATCCAAGACACGCCGCCTTTGTTGAACGCATGCGAAACTCCTGCATAAGGTTTCCCGATAATGTCCACGCGCTGGACGTTTTCTCCCGTCCCCGTGGTGTCCTCGTTCGTTGTGATGTTGAACGGCTGGCCAGTACCAAGCGAAAGGAAACTGCTAAGTTGCCAGCCGTTTAGTAATCTTTTCGCGAAAGATGCATTCGGCAAGTCATAGGTGAGCAGCGAGGTGAATTTGTGGCGCGTATCGAAATCGCCGTTCCCGTACTCCCCTTGAATGAAGAAGGCATTCTGAGGAGTGGTGCCGCGATAGGCCGTGATGTCATCGAGCGCGTGCGCCCAAGTGTAGGTGAACTGTGAAGAGAAGCGGTGCCACTCGCGGACTTTCAGGACCGTTTGCAACGAGTTGTAATTCGAGTTTCCGTTGCTATTGACCTCGTTGATGATTCCGAAGTCCGGGAATTGCCCGAAAAACGGCCGGCTAGCCTGAAGTGCTGTTTGTGCGGCCGCTACTTTGGCAGGCATACTGTTTGGGCTCAGCAATTGCAAAGCCAAAGCTGGATTGAGTGCAATCTGGTTAATGTCCTGGGTTGTTAGCAAATGGTGGGCCGCGCTCCCCACGTACCCGACCTGCAGGAGGAGCGACTTTCCGATTCCCTTTTCCACGTTTAGGTTATAATTGTAGTTATACGCATTCCGGAAATCCTGGCTGACCGAGAAAAGATTGAAAATCCCGCTGCAACCATTTCCCGTGGGGCAAGTGGCGCCCCCTGCTGGAAATACAGCCTGGTTCGCAACCCACGGTGGACCGGATGCGGGACCGACGGTGTCCACGGGGCTGCTCCCCGCAGGATTCCCTTCGATTCCGTTTGGAGCGCCGTTTGCCGGTCGGTTGTCCAGGAACGGGTTCAAGTTCGGCGTGTCGAAATAAACACCGAATCCCGCCCGCACCACAAGGTCCCCATTCTCCTTTGGCTTGTAAGCAACACCCAGTCGAGGCGAGATGTTCTTGTATCTCGGCGGATACACATGGTCAATCCCGGCGCCCTGGAATACCAGGCCACCCTTGCTTGGGATGAATACGGACAGGTCCTTCTTGCTGTTCCCGAGAGGGCCTTCGTAGTCCCAACGTGCGCCATAGTTGAAGGTCAGCTTATGAGAAAACTGCCAGGCGTCTTGAAAAAACAGATCAAAAGTCTTTACGTAGACCAAACGTGTCGGATCCCCGAGCGCGATGGTTGACGTGTTGGGGTTATAGTCGCCGGCAAGAAAATCGGCCAGACTCTTGACCTGGCTGGTATTGACCGGGTCTGTGTCTCCGGACCACGGCCCCACCGAGCCGTTAAACTTGATATTCCCCAGCCCGTGCCGGTGATAAAACTCCTCCAGTTGCGCGCGGCGAAACTCTCCGCCAAACCGGAACTGGTGCTTCCCGACAGTGTAGGACAGCACATCCGTCAGATGGCCCGTGATATCTTCACGTCCTTCCGGCGGCGTTTGCCCAACTCCATCGAATCCGCTGATTTGGATGTTCGGTGCGCCAGTCAAACCTAACGAATCAAAGTTTGGTGACAGCTGCAGCCCGAATTGTGAAACTTTGAAGGTGTTGTTCGCATCGCTAAAGGTTTGGCGGAAATAGTTCACTCCAGCCAGCATTTCGTTCGACAGTCTTGACGAGATAACTGTGTTCAAGATGAGGGAGTAGTTTGAGACGTGAATTGGTGCGATCTCGTAGTAATACTTAAGTTCGGAAGCTGCCTCGGAGAGGGCCGAGCCTCCTACCGGAGCTTCCTGGTTACCTTCACCTGAAAAATAATGAAATGACAGCTGGTTCTTGTCGTTGATCTTGTAATCGATCCTTCCCAGCCCGTTATAGCTGTAGCCGAATTCCGGGTCCGGGCTGTTATAGTTATTCGGTATCGCGGGTCCAGTAAGCGCATAGCTCGGCCACAAGTTCGCCAACAATGCGTCGCTCACGGGATTATCCGTCGTCACGTTGTATTTAGCCATCAGCGTCTTGGCGAGCGCCTGATAGGCCGCCGAGGGTTCCGTTGCCTTTCCTGGCAATCCAATCGTGAATTTCTGCTTTTCAAACGTCAGGAAATAAAACAAGCGGTCCTTAAGAATTGGTCCGCCAACCGAAAATCCGTAGTTGTAGTTCCGATTCACCCTCTTGGAATCCACAAAGGGACTGGCCGCCGCAAACGCCTCATTCCTAAAGAAAGCGTACGCCGACCCATGGATGGTGTTCCCACCCGACTTCAGCGCCAGGTCTACGGTGCCTCCGGGGTTTCTTCCTGATTCCGGCGCCGACTGTGTCTGAACCGTGAATTGGTCGACCGCATCGAGCGGCAGAACGATACCGGCAATGCCGGAGACGCCGCCCTGGTTGACTGCGGGAATGTTATGCCACAAATCGTTGTTGTCCACGCCGTCAATCTGCCAGTTGACCTGATTGGCGCGAGTGCCGTTCAGGGAGCCGTACCCGCCCGCCGAATAGCCCCCATACCCCGGCGTCGCGGCGATCAACTGCGAGAAGTCCCGTCCGTTCAAGGGCATGACCGCCAAATCGCTGCCTCCGATAGCCGTTGTTTGCGTCTCGGTCGTGGTATCCAGTGTCAGGGCCGCCGCCGATACCTCTACCGTGGTCGTTTGCTGCGAGAGCGTCAGCTTCACCGGCAGCGTGTAGATGGCGCCTTGCGTCACCGGCACGTTATCGACGGTCAAAGCAGGGAATCCCGTCGCAGTGACGGTTACCGCGTACATCCCGACTGCAATATCCTGGAAGGCAAACTGCCCGTCAGTGGTTGTGACGGTCGAGTGATCGATCCCCGTGGACTTTTCTTTGGCCTTAACCTGGGCATTAGGTACGACTGCGCCGGAAGGATCCGACACCGTTCCGTTAATCGCGCCTCGGAACGTCTGCGCGTTTGCGGCCACTCCGAGCAACAACACAGCAAGAATTGCTAAAACTAGGCGCTTCATGATGTCAACACCCCCCTCTTCGAGATCGAGCTACAACCGACAGCACCCACATCCCGCGACCCGGTCGGGGCACGCTTCGAAAAAATGAAATTTAATGAAAAGCCAAATGGCGAACCGTTCTCATTCAATTGAATGATCGAATCGCGTAATTGAAAACAAGGACGAGCCCCCGGACCATCTCGCCCTTCTCGGTTCAAAAAAATCAAAGCAGCTTTAACGCCAATATGGCTACGGTATCTGAGTTTTAACCCTCCCCTGGCTGCCTGTCAAGGAGAATGAATCTTATCCGACAAACCCAAAAATTTCATCGTCTGGATGCTTCGGCAATGCATTTTTCCATTGACGCAAGCCCGGAAGTTTGCGCGCCGTTCATCGCTTTCCTGCGCGACGCAATGCCTCTTCTCGCGAGGAGATGCTCAAGCTCCGAGCCACACTTCGCCGCTCTTGCTTCAAAGAGGAACTCCACTCCGCACTACCCAGTCGTGTCTCCTTCCTGCTACCGTCTTGGAAGATGTGCACGCAACGATTTTGGGAGACCCTCATGGCCACCTTCGGATTGATCGAATACCAAGACGCGGCGCCGGAAGTGCGCGCCGTTTACGACGACATCATGGCCACGCGCAAAATCGATTGGATTAACAATTTCTGGAAGGCCATCGCCCACGATCCCGCCTTGCTCAAGCGCACCTGGGAAAGTCTGAAGCAGATCATGGCGCCTGGCGCGCTCGATCCGCTCACCAAAGAAATGATTTACATCGCCGTCAGCGTCACCAACAACTGCAATTACTGCATCGCCTCGCACACCGCTTCCGCCTTCGGCAAAGGAATGACCGACGCCATGTTCAAGGAACTTCAAGCCATCATCGGCATGGCCAACGAAACCAACAAACTCGTCACCGGCTATCAAGTTGAACTCGATCAACGATTCCAGCCCCCTCTTCCGCGATAACCTTCACAACTTTTTTCTCTTTTTCCGCGCTTATTTCGAACCACCGCTCGCATCGCCGAACCCTCCCGCGAAATCTTCACCTGTCCATTCGTACAGTTGTTTCCATCGTAGTACGCAAGTACTATGGTAGCCGTACTCCCGGGAGGCGGAACATATAGATGTTCGAGGGGAACCTGTCGGGGACAGGGCGACAAAGAAAATATCTTTAGTGAGTGTGCACGCTATGCCTCCAACCGTCAAAGAGAACGAAATCTTAGCTGCAAAGCCGGACACGGCCCAGCGTCCCGCGCCAACTTCCACGCTGCCGGGTGATACGGCCATCAAGCAGCAGCCCGTCGCGCTCGAAGTGCCGGTCACGGTCAACGGTGCGCGCACCGTCGATGGCAGCGACAAGCGCGAGCCTTTCTCCGAGACCACCAAGACAGTTCTCGTCATCGGCAACGGCGCCGTCATTCGTCTTTCTTCTTCCGTTGCTCCGGGGCAATTGCTTTTTCTCACCAACGAAAAAACTAAGAAAGAAGTTGTCTGCCAGGTCGTCAAGTCCAAAAACTACCGCAGCCTGAGTGGCTACGTTGAACTGGAATTCACCGAGTCCGTGGTTGGCTTCTGGGGCATGCGTTTTCCAAGTGATCGCCTCGGTGCCGCTCCGGAGACGGGGGCGCCTGCGATCCCGCAGCCGGTTGCGCTCACGGTCGAAGCGCCTGCGGCGAACGGTACTTCCAGCGGCGTGCCTGCGAAGCCCGTCGCGCCGCTCTCCTCCACCCTCTCGACGTCCTTCGATCCGGGAGCTCCACTAAGCCCGAGCTCGGCAGCGCCGGTTGGCTCTGTAATTCCGGTTGTGCCCGCTGCGCCGGTGTCCATCTCTCGGGAATTCGCGTTGAACTCTGCACCCGCAAATCCTCTCCCGCCTGCGTCTACCCTCTATGATTCGCCGCGCGCATCGGAAGAGCAGGCTTCCATTCTGGAGCCGCCGAAATCTCCCGGAGCTCCTGCCATAATCAATACGACAGATTCGCCTGCAGTATTCGAGGCCAAGCCCGTCGCGCCCGCCCCCGTGCATCCTGCGCAGGAGCCAACGGCCGGCGAGCCGCAGACCGACGCGCTGAAACTGCACACGGCTCGCCTCCAAAAACAACTTTCGAGCATGCTGTTCTCCGGCGCTCCTGCCGCGCCTCCTGCGGTTTCAGCGCAAACTCCGCATGCACGCCCCGCGGTCATGCAAAAAGAACTTGCGGTGGGCGCCGCAAGAGCTTTGGAACTGCCCCACACTCGTGCACCGGAGCCCGTGCCCGCCAAGCCCGTTGAGCCCGTGAAATCTCCCCTCGACAAGGAAGAACTCAGAATTCCGGCGTGGCTTGAGCCACTGGCCCGCAACGCCGCCACACCCGCTTCCACACAGGAGCTGATGGAAAGAGAAAAAGCAAAGCGTCTCGCCGACCAGCCTAAGGCTGAGGAAACTGCCGCAGAGACCTTCGCGGCCACGGAAGAACACAACATAGCCGAGCTGCCGCTGCAAACTTTCGACGACACAATTCCGGATGACGAGGAGCAAAGTGCCGAGGAAAGCGGATCCAACGGTTCGAGCAGAGGCATGCTGACCGTGGCGATCGCGGCCGGAGTCCTGCTGCTCGCCGGCGGTGGCTGGTGGTACATGCGCCCGCAGTCTGGTGCTGCCAATGCCGTTCCGGTGCCGACGTCGAATGTGCAAGCTTCCGTGGTCTCCCTTCCTGAGGAGAGTTCGCCATCGCAACCCAAAGCCAATGCACCACTGCAGATGAATCCTCCAGCACAAACGAATCCGGTGGTGCTCACCAACACGGCTGCCCATCCCAATTCGGCCCCGAATCCTTTGAGCGTCGTGCCGGCAGCCGCATCGGCTGCGACAGCACATAATTCACAACACACATCGAATCCGGCAAACGCCGCCACGGTTGCGACGACATCGGCTTCAGCTCAACCGGCTGCGGAGCAGCCGAAGAAGCCCAGCCTCGGAAAAGTTCAATTGGCCACGCCCAAGGTCACACAAAGCCGGCATGCACAAGACGGCGGAGAGGCCGACGCTGGCATCGCCTTAAACGGCGATGGACAGCCCGGGCCCAGCGTAGAAGCTCTAACCGCCGGTCTTGTTGGCGGCAGCAAACAGCCTACGGCGCCCGCAGCGCCGCTTCCCATTGGCGGAGACGTCAAACCGGCAAGACTGATTTTTTCTGTGCCTCCGTCCTATCCGATGCTCGCCAAGAGCCAGCATGTTTCGGGCAACGTTCTCGTCGACGCGTTAATCGACGCTACCGGACGCGTGACGTCCATGAGCGTCGTTTCCGGCCCCACGTTGCTTCATCAAGCGGCCATGGACGCTTTGAAACAGTGGAAATACCAGCCCGCATCGCTCGACGGCAAAGCCGTGCCGATGCACCTGGCCGTGACGATCCGGTTCCGCTTGCAGTAATCCTCCGCCGTTTGTGACTTCGTGCGCCCACATCATGGGTGTGCCTTCGCATTCAAATTGCAGCTCTCTTCACGGCAGCGGCGCCGCTTGCGGGATACCAGGTAGATTCGTATACTGGCGGCCCGGCCAATGGGCAGTTCCGGCGGTGGGGTAGACCGCTGGTGCTCACCTTCCTTGGCCTTTCAAAGCGCGCCTGTAAGTGTTGATTGCGGGCCGGATTGCGTAATGCCGGCCGGCCCCGAAAAGGCCGGGTTTGCCCCTGCGTTTGACCGCAGGGTGGCCGGCTCTTCGCGCGGGCGCAGCTTTATCCTGAGAGCGAACGAAGTAATTCCGCCCCGTTACAAAGGAGAATTTCGCATGCCGCACGCTCCAATGCCCGAAGAGATGAATGTCTACCAGAACGCGGAAGCGCGCTTTGAAGTGGCCGCGAACAAACTGGGACTCGAGCAGGGGCTTTACCGGTACTTGAAATACCCGAGCAAAGAAATCACGCTTTACATTCCCATCGGGATGGACAACGGAACTCTCGAAGTGTTCACGGGATATCGCGTGCTGCATTCCACGGTGCGCGGGCCCGGCAAGGGCGGAATCCGCTTTGCGCCAGATGTTTCCATTGACGAAGTGCGCGCACTGGCAACCTGGATGACCTGGAAGTGCGCGGTGGTAAATATTCCCTTTGGTGGGGCGAAGGGCGGAGTGATCTGCGATCCGCGGAAGATGTCGCGCGGAGAGCTGGAGCGGCTGACGCGCCGCTATACCGCGGAACTGGCGAACTGGCTGGGGCCGGAGCGCGACGTACCGGCCCCCGACGTCGGCACAAACGAGCAGACCATGGCCTGGGTCATGGACACGTACGCCATGCACGTCGGTCAAGCCACCACGGCGGTCGTGACCGGCAAGCCCATCGAGCTGGGCGGGTCGCGCGGAAGGCGCGAAGCCACCGGGCGCGGCGTAATGATCTGCTGCGACAAGGCCCTGGACAAACTGGGAATTAAGAAAGAAGGATGCCGCGTCGTTGTTCAAGGCTTCGGGAACGTGGGCTCCATGGCCGCGGAGCTCATGCACAAAGCGGGCTACAAAATCATCGGCCTGGCGGATATCGGCGGCGGACTGTACAACGAGAAGGGTCTCGACGTGCCGAAGGCCATCGATTGGGTTTACACGCAGAAGAAACCGCTGCAGGATTTCCCGGGCGGCGGAACGAAGATGAGTTCGCGAGATGTGCTCTTCCAGCCGTGCGAGATTGCCATCCCGGCAGCGATTGAAAACCAGATCACGGAGAAGAATGCGAATCAGGTGCAGGCTAGGATTCTCTGCGAGGGCGCCAACGGCCCCACCACCTGGCAGGCCGACGCCATCATCGATGCCAAGGGCGTCTTCACCGTGCCGGACATTCTCGGCAACGCCGGCGGCGTCACCGTCAGCTATTTCGAATGGGTCCAGGATCGCCAGGGCTTCTTCTGGCGGGAGAGCGAAGTGAACGAGCGCCTCTTCGACGTGATGGACAATGCCTTCGATGAAGTGGTGCGTTTTGCTGGAATTCACAAAGTGAATAACCGCATTGCGGCCTACATGCTGGCCATCGACCGGGTCGCCAGCGCCCTCAAGCTCCGCGGTATTTATGCCTAGCTTCTGGAGGCAAGTTGTATTAATTTCTTCTTCGCTCCTGCCACTCTTATGGGCATGGGCATGAGTCATTCCGTAACTCCCCTACGGAGTGTACCCGGACTAATTCAAGCGGAACGGCTCGGAAAAACATTCCGTGCCAGGAAGGAGTCCGCCGGTGACTTCGGACTCACTCTCGTCAGGCCACGCGAAAAGTGAAGAGCAGCACCGCCGCGAGATCTGTATCGCGGGGCGCTGGATGTACGAGCGCGGACACATCGTCGCCTGTGAAGGAAATATTTCCGTGCGGCTGGATGACGGCAGCGTTCTCACCACCCCTACGTGCATGAATAAAGGAATGCTCGCGCCGCAGGATCTGGTGATCACCGATCTGCACGGGCGTCAGCTCGCCGGCGATCGCAAATTCTCCTCCGAGATGGCGATGCATCTCCTGTTCTACCGCATGCGGCCGGATGTGATGGCCATCTGCCATGGGCATCCGCCCACGGCCACCGGGTTTGCGGTCGCCGGGCGCGCTCTGAATCAAGCCTTGCTCCCCGAAGTGATCGTGGGACTTGGACAGATTCCGTTGGTGCAATATGCCACGCCGGGGACTCCGGAGTTGAGCGAGGCCATCGAGCCATTTGTACCGCACTACGACGCGCTGCTTCTTGCTAACCATGGCGCGGTAACCTGCGGCCCCGACCTTCTCACGGCGTTCTTTCGAATGGAGACCATCGAGCACAGCGCCAAGATCACCCTGGCTGCGGAGATGGCCGGTCAGCCGGTGTTGCTCTCGAGCCGGGAAGTTGCCAAGCTGATGGCCGCTCGTCCGCGTTACTTTGTCGCGCCTCCCCCGGGCGGGGGAGCGGAATTGCCCATCACCCGTGACAGCGGAGAAAACGCAGGCGATGACGTGACGCTGACGCGCAGCGAACTCGATGCGCTGATCGACGAAGCCGTGCGCAAGGACCGTTCGCGTCGC
Organism: Acidobacteriota bacterium; assembly: GCA_003224525.1. Taxonomy (GTDB): domain Bacteria; phylum Acidobacteriota; class Terriglobia; order Acidiferrales; family UBA7541; genus Acidiferrum. The sequence goes on from QHZB01000177.1 coordinate 27,121, forward strand.
TGACCGCCCAGACCAGCTGCCGGGGAATTCCAAACCGGCTGCGACAGCGGCATTCGTCTCTTGATCCAATTTCTTCGCGCGGCGCGGGGCTGCGCCACGCGAAATGCTTCTCCCGTTGCTTTCCACAGATTTCCTCAGCATCCAGCAGCGGTTTGCGCTACTCTCCTTTTCCTGCAGATCGCGTGAATTCGGAGGAAGCGCAGGTATGAACGGCACCGCCCAATTTTTCAAAGTCATGCAAGCAAGGGACATGGCAGCAGTTAAGAGAATGCTGGCCGCCGAACCGCAATTGGCGAGTGCCCGGAATGAAAAGGGGCAATCGGCCTTGTTGCTGGCGGTGTACAGCGGCAACCAGGAGCTTTGCGATATGCTGCTGGCTCAGGGGGTTCCGCTGGAGCTGCATGAAGGAGCGGCGCTCGGGCAGTTGGAGCGCGTAAAACAGCTAGTCGAGAAAGAGCCGAGTCAGGCGGAGAGCTACTCACCCGATGGGTTTCCCGTAATTGCGCTGACGGCGGTGTTCGGGCATCTGGAAGTAGCTGAATACTTGTTTGCGAAAGGCGCAGACATCAACGCAGTGGCGACCAACGGGACGGGCTACAACGCTCTGACCGGGGCCGTCGCCGGCGGACACACCGCCATTGTGGCATGGCTCCTGGAAAATGGCGCCGACCCGAACTACCGCTACGGAGCCGGCTACTCGCCGCTTCTCACGGCCGCCGCAAATGGCCACCTGGGAATCCTGAGCATCTTGCTGGCAGGCGGAGCGGATTTGCACGCCAAGACCAATGATGGAAAGACGGCGCTCAGTTTCGCGCAGGAGCGTGGCCATGCCGAAGTCACCGAATTTCTCCTCAGCCACGGCGCGGACTGAAAACCTTGTGGCGTCCTCCTCGGCAGTGCGCTCCGCACCGATCAGGCAAAGTGACCGTCTCCCTGGGGTCCTCCGTTGACGGGTTAGCGACCGGAGCGTAGCGTTGAATCGATACCAGAGCCCTCATGAACTTCCCCGTTTATCTCCATATCGGTTCTTTGCGACTGCACCCGCATTGGGCATTTGAAACACTCGCGTATGCCGTGGCGTTCCGGGGATATCTCTGGATGCGGCGCAAGAAGGAGGACGTGATCGATCCGGCCGATCGCTGGTGGGTGATCGCCGCGGCGACGATGGGTGCGGCCGTGGGGAGCAAGGTGCTCTACTGGTTCGAAACTCCTCGGCTGACGCTCCAACACCTCAGGGATCCCGCCTTTCTGCTGGGCGGAAAAACAATTGTCGGGGCGCTGATCGGCGCCTTAATGGCCGTGGAGTATACCAAGAAGCGTTTGGGGATTATTCGCCGGACGGGGGACTTGTTCGCGCTGCCGTTGTGCGTGGGGATAGCCATTGGCCGCATCGGTTGCTTCTTGACGGGAATAGAGGATCACACCGCAGGCGTGGCAACTGCCTTGCCGTGGGGCGTGAATTTCGGCGACGGCGTCGCACGTCATCCAACTCAGTTGTATGAGGTGCTCTTCGCATTGGCACTTGGCGCGTTCTTATGGCGGCAAATGCGGAAACCCCACCCCGAAGGCGACATTTTCAAGTTTTTCATGGTCGCGTACTTCGCGTTTCGCCTGTTGTGCGATTTCCTGAAGCCGGATGTGCGCGTCTTTCTGGCCTTGACCTCGATTCAGTGGGCCTGTGTCGCCATGCTGCTCTATTACCGTGGAGGTATCGTGCGCTGGATGCGCGCCACGAAGCCCGCAACACTAGCACGCTTGGCTACTCAGCTGGAAACTGCTCCCGCCGGTGGCAAGCGTAATCCTGCCCGAGGCCCTAGGTGATGACGACCCCTGCAAACTGGCAGCCCGCTCCTCCTCCGCCAAAGCGCTCTATCGTTAGACCAATGGCGATGACTCTGGTGTCTAGTTTCTTGCTGGGGCTTGGTTCGTGCTTCGGGTTCTTGAGCACGCTCAATTTCAATGGCCCGAGTAAACCCGTCAACACTCTATTTATGATCGGGTTCGGTGTAGGGCTGGTAGTGTTTCTCGGCGCGTGCGTATGGGCGGTAGTGGCGATGTTTGCGTATATGTTCAGTGGGCACAAGGAGAAGTGATGCCGGAGCGCGTGGCCATCGAGGAGCCGCCGCCTTTACCACCGGATAGCGGCCAGCTGAAGAGGAAATCCACATTCTGGCCGATCCTCGTCACCATCGTCGGGGGGATCGGTTTGGCATACGGTTCCTTTTATGCGGCGTGCTCTCCCGAGGCCCGAAATAGCGATTTTACCAGGGCGTTTGGATGGGCGCTCGGACCGGCCTTGCTCCTTGGCGTCCTCGCTGCATTGTTTGGAACGGTGTGGCTCATTATGGCCCTCCTCTTGCACGTGTTCTATTTCTTGAAGACGAAGTCGAGGGACTAGATGACGGAACGAACCAGGCCGTACCTGTTTTATGACGTGGCCCTGACGATCTGCGCGACGTGTTTCCGCAAGCTGGAAGGGAAGATCGTTTTTCAGGATGACAAAGTGTTCCTGCTCAAGCGCTGCCCGGAACACGGAGCAGAGCGTGTGCTGGTGGCGGATGACGTGGACTATTACCGCCGATGCCGCGAAGTTTTCATCAAGCGGCCGGAAATGCCGGTGCTGTACAACACCGCGGTGAAATGGGGCTGCCCTTACGATTGCGGGCTTTGCACGGATCATGAGCAGCATTCTTGTCTGTCGCTCGTCGAGGTCACGGATTCTTGCAATCTGCGCTGTCCGGTGTGCTATGCGGCAAGCGGGCCGGAGCGTCTGGAGCATCGATCTCTGGCGCTGATCGAGAAAATGCTGGACGCCGTGGTGCGCAACGAAGGACGGCCCGATGTGGTGCAGATTTCGGGCGGAGAGCCGACGCTGCATCCGGACTTTTTCAAGATTATCGAAATGGCGAAGGCCAGGCCCATCCGGCACTTGATGGTGAATACCAATGGCGTGCGCATCGCCCAGGACGAAGAATTCGTCAAGCGCCTCGCGGAAATCGGGGATTTCGAAGTCTATCTCCAATTCGATTCGTTCGAACGCCACGCGCTGGTGGATTTGCGCGGCGCGGACTTGCGCAGCGTGCGGGAGAAGGCCTTGGAACGGCTGAACGCGCACGACATTTCGACCACGCTAGTAGTGACGTTGAAAAAAGGCTTGAATGATGGCGAGATCGGGAGGGTCATCGATTTTGCCCTGAGGCAGCCGTGCGTGCGCGGTGTAACGCTGCAGCCGATTCAGGATGCGGGCCGTTTGGAGAAGTTCAATCCTGCGGCCGACCGCCTGACGCTCACCGAAGTTCGCCAGAAAATTCTTGAACAAACAAATGTTTTCCGCCCGGAAGATGTGATTCCCGTGCCGTGCCATCCCGATGCGCTGGCCATGGCTTACGCATTGAAGCTGGGCGGGAAAGTCGTGCCGCTTACGGGATTGGTCGAACCAGACGTCCTGATCAGCGGCGCGCGCAACACGATTGTCTATGAAGAGGAGCCGGGAATTCGGGATTGCCTGTTCAAACTGTTTGCGACGAATCACTCGCCGCAATCGGGTGCGGCGTCGCTGCGCGATTTGCTTTGCTGTCTGCCCCAGGTGTCGGCGCCAGCAGGGCTCACCTACAAAAATATTTTCCGCGTGTTGATCGTGCAGTTCCAGGACGCACACGCGTTCGATGTGCGCTCCGTGAAGAAAACCTGCATTCATATCGTCCATCCCGATGGCCGCCTGATTCCGTTTGATACCTACAATCTTTTCTATCGCGATGATCTCGAAAAAACGCGGCTGGCGCCGCTTCGCGCTCAGGTGCTACCGCAAGTCAGTGGCATGAGAATCTTGCCGGCCTCCGTTACCCACGCCAGCGACTAACCTCGAGGACTGGCCATCAATTTGCCTCTGTTTATCACCATGCTGCCGTTCGCTCCTCTATTTGCAAGTTGCTGCTGCTGCGGCGTGGTTCTTGCCTGCATGGAAAAGCGGACGGCTGCCGCATTTCGCTGGCACTTCGCTGCGCTCTTGGCCATCGCGATGGCCATTCGAACAGATCGCTAAGCCTGGTTTTGCGCATGAGGCGAAGTGCCATTGGAATCCGCCGTCGGAGGCCACGTGACCCAGAAATCTGGATTTTTTAGCAAGGTCGGGCCGACTCCCTTCCTTCGGCAAAAAATTGTATTTGTCGGTTCGCTTGTCGGATTGATCATTCTGGGCCTTGCCTGTGGGATTCCGACGCAGAATCCGCCGCGGGAGGTTCCCCGCATTCCTCCGTTGAGCACTCCTGACCGGAGATTCCCGCGGCAGCCGGCGCGCATGAACGCGCTTGCCTTTAGCCCCGATGGCCAGTGGCTCGCGACCGGCGGAGACGACATGCAAGTTCAGCTTTGGAGTTTTTCGACTGGGGAGCCTGTGCGGCGGCTCTCTGGTCATTTCGCGGGGATAACCAGTGTGGCATTCCGTCCGGATGGGCGGATTCTTTCCTCAGCCGGCCGGGATAAGACGGTGAAACTGTGGGACGCGTCGACCGGTAAGGAATTGCGCACGCTGGCGGCACACCTCGGCGAAGTCCGCAGCGTTGCATTCAGCGCGGACGGCAACATTCTTGCCAGTGCCAGTGCCGACGGCACCGTGAAACTTTGGGATGTTGCCACCGGCAAGGAGGTGCGGTCACTCTTGGGCCATAGCGATGCGGTCAACGCCGTTGCCTTCAGTCCCGATGGCATCACCCTGGCGACGGCCAGCAGCGACAATACCGTCCGGCTCTGGAACTTTGCCACGGGCGAACTGCTCCGCACACTTGGCCCGCAGAAGGCGCACGTGCTGGCTTTGGACTTTAGCCCGGACGCTACGACTCTTGCCACGGGAAGCGGCACGGGCGCCGCAGCGCCTCCGATACCTTTTCATTCGTCGCGTTCCGCCGAGTTGAAATTTTTTGACCCGCATACGGGACGCGAAACATATTCCTCGCCGGCGTTTTTTTCTTCCATCACGGCGCTGGCGTTTCGCCCGGACGGTGAAGTCTTGGCCGTGGCCTTCATCAGCGCAGATAAGGCCTCGGACATCGATTTTCTCGAAACCCGCTCGCACCGGCTGAGGCGGCATTTTCTGGCCCATCGCGGATTCATTCACTCCATCGCTTTCAGTCCCGATGGCGCCTGGCTCGTGTCCGTGGGATCGGACCAGGCTATTCGCGCCTGGCATTAGTCCGCGCACGGATGAGTGTTGCGTTGACGGGCGAAGGAAAAGCGGCAATACTGGCAAACGATGATTGGCCAGCTTCGCGGACGACTCGCCGAAAAAAGACCGAATCAAGTGCTCGTGGACGTGGGCGGCGTGGGATACCTCGTGCAGGTGCCGCTCTCGACGTACGGCGCGCTCGGCGAGCTGCACACCGAAGTGACTCTCCTGATCCACACCCACGTGCGGGAAGATGCGCTGGCGCTGTACGGGTTTGTCTCGGCGCGCGAAAAACATTTCTTTGAAATGCTGCTTTCGGCTTCCGGCGTGGGGCCGACGCTGGCGCTGAAAATTCTATCGGGCATGAGCGTCGAAGAACTCGTGCCGGCAATTCGCGGGAGCGACCTGGCGCGGCTGACAAGAATTCCCGGCGTGGGGCGCAAGACGGCGGAGCGCATGGTGGTCGAATTGAAGGACAAACTCGAATCCGTGGCGATGGAAACGGAGAAACCAGCGGCATCATCACCTGCGGGAATCGAGGCAGACGTGGTGTCCGCGCTCGTAAACCTGGGATACGACGGGCGCGCGGCGGAAACCGCTGTGGGCGAAGCGAAGCGCGCGGCGGGCGCGGCGAATTTTGAGAAGTTGTTGCGTGGCGCATTGCAGTCGTTGAGTGCACCGAAAGGACGAGCGGCGCGCGGTGCGTAGATATTTCGACGGGCATGCGGAGACAGATGGAACCGGTTCCCGAGCTTTCGCGGCGAGTTGCGGCCTTGATTCGGGAGATTTTTCCGCCTGCAGACGCGCCGCGCATTCGAGAAATGGTGCGGGAGTTTCATTGGTCTCTCGGCCCCGCTTTCGACGATCGGATTCATCTGGATATTCTCGAAATTTGCGGCGGAAAGGCCGAGAGGGTGCGCGAGCTGGTGGAACTGGCGAAGGTCGATTGGCGCGACTTGATCGTGGCCGCGGAGTATGAGGTCAGGGACGGCAAAGTAGTGCAGAATGAACGGGGCAAGACCAGACTTGGCGAACTTCACGTCGAGGAAATGCGGCGCGCGCAGGACGGCGAATAAATGGCGGATGGAACGGCGAAGCGCATGATGCCACAGAGACAGCCAGAGCGAATTGTGTCCGGCCAGGCCTTTGACGAGGATGCGCGCATCGAAGTGAGCGTGCGGCCCAAGCGGCTGGACGAGTACATCGGGCAGAAACGCGTCAAAGAAAATATTCAGATTGCCATCGATGCGGCGCGGAGCCGCGGCGAGGCGCTGGACCACGTGCTGCTGTACGGACCGCCGGGGCTGGGGAAGACCACCTTGGCGCAAATCATCGCCAATGAGTTGAACGTGCCGATCAAGACCAGCGCGGGACCGCTGCTGGAGCGCAAAGGCGACTTGACGGCGATCTTGGCCTCGCTCCAAAAAAAGGAAGTTTTCTTTCTGGACGAAATTCACCGCTTGCAGCCCGCCATCGAGGAAGTACTCTACCCGGCAATGGAAGATTTCCGCGTGGACCTGATCATCGGCCAGGGGCCGGGGGCACAGATTCACCCGTTTCCACTGAGCCACTTTACGCTGATCGGGGCGACGACGCGCGCGGGGCTGATCACCGCGCCGCTGCGCTCGCGTTTCGGAATCGTGCACCGGCTGGATTTCTACGAGCCGGCGGATTTGCTCATCATCATTCACCGCTCGGCAAGAATTCTGAACATCCAGATGGACGAAGGCGGCGCCGAAGAAATCGCGGGCCGCTGCCGCGGCACGCCGCGCATCGCCAACCGCTTGCTGCGCCGCGCGCGCGATTTTGCGGAAGTGCGCGCCGCGGGCCGCATCACCCGCGCCGTCGCCCAGGAAGCCTTGCAAATGCTCGGCGTCGACGCGAGCGGCCTGGACGAAGTGGACCGCAACCTGATGATCGCCCTGCTCGATAAGTACGCCGGCGGCCCTGTCGGTCTGGGAACTTTGGCCGCAGTCCTCTCCGAAGAAGAAGACGCCATCGAAGAAATCTACGAGCCCTACCTCATGCAGATCGGGATGATTGATCGCACCCCCCGCGGCCGTGTGGCAACGCAGCGCGCGTACGAATACTTTGGCAGGGAATTGCCGAAGCGCCAACCAAGACTGTTCTGAACATTTCGGCCGCGAACGGCTGAACTCCCAGGAGAGCTGAGTAAGGCGATCGCTGGAAGTTGAAAGAGCACAGCTAGGATTGGCGGTGCTCCCCAGGAGGGCTCTTTCGTCGCCCGCCGAGGCTGGGGCACCTGCAGTGAAAGACGTGGCGACATGGAGTCGCCGCTACACAGGGTTCCCAAGCGACAGGAGATCGGCAGCATTAGAGGAACGAGTGGGCGAGTGGAATTGCGTTTACTTGCGCTTGGGTTTTTTCCGGACGCGGGCGTACTTGAGGGCGATCAGGCCTTTCGAGAAGGTCTTGTTTTCTAGGAGCGTGAATTCGCGTTGGGGGAAGCCGCTGGGGAAGAGCGGAATGCCTTCGCCGATCAGGACCGGAACGATGCCGATATAAAGCTCGTCGACCAGGTCGTCTTTGAGGAAGTCGCGGGCGAGTTCGCCGCCGCCCATCAGCCAGATGTCTTTTCCGGGACGTTTGCGGAGCTCCTCGACGAAACTTTTCGGGGATTCGTTGACAAAGATGACGCCGGCGCGCTCGCCGGGCGGCTGGGAATGGGAGAAGACGTAACTCTTCATTTTCGAGTCGCCGAATCCGCCTCCGCCCATTTTGCGAGAAACGTCGTAAGTCTTGCGTCCCATGACGGCGCTATCAATGGTGGCGAAAAATGGGCCCATGGAATAGTCCTTGGGCATGAAGAGAAAATCGGCCGCGCCATCGGGGCGGGCGATGTAGCCGTCGAGGCTGATGCCGAGGCCCAGGACGACCTTGCGCATGGGGACATTCTAAACGAGGGAATGCAAATTCTTCACGTGATCGCGCCGAGCGGATCGGCCGCTATCGAGAGAAGCGTGACGCCGACACGAAAAGGATTGCGCGGGGGTTTCGACTTGGGCTAACGTGCGCCTCGGCGCGAACACGTGGAGAGCTCAAATCGGAGGAATCTGTCATGCACAAGGTGGTAATTGCGGCGCTTGGAGCGGTGCTGATGTCGTGCGGCGCTTACGCGCAGGGTGCGCCGTCAGGAAAACAAACTTGCGAGGGTCTGGCGCAACTTAAACTGACGGGAGCGAAGATCGTCTCGGCGCAAACAGTTGCAGCCGGGGCATTCACGCCACCTCCAAACATTACTCCCTGGATTGTGGGAGAACCCTCTTTCTACAAAATGCTCCCAGCATTTTGTCGGGTGGTGGCGGAAGCCACGCCGAGCGACGATTCCTCGATCAAGATCGAAGTGTGGATGCCGGCGAATGGACAGAATAGTGTGGGTTGGAACGGCAAACTACAGGGCCAAGGCAACGGAGGATTCGCCGGCGAGATTGGTTACCGGCAGCTTGGAACCGCGGTGTACCAAGGTTACGCAACGGTGAGCACGGATACGGGCCACTCCGCAGGAGGGACAGACGCGAGTTGGGCGCTGGGACATCCCGAAAAGTTGACCGACTTCGGATACCGCGGGATCCACGAGATGACCCGCGTGGCTAGAGTGGTAGTCAAGGCGTTTTACGGCAGAGATCCGCGGCACTCGTACTTCGCGGGCTGCTCGAATGGCGGGCGGCAGGCGCTGATGGAAGCGCAGCGTTTTCCCGAGGATTACGACGGCATCCTCGCGGGAGCCCCGGCCAACTTCTGGACGCACCTGCTGAGCAAAGCGCTTGCGGATGCGCAGGCAACGACGCTCGATCCAGCCAGTTACATCCCGCCGAGCAAGCTGCCCGCAATTGCACGCGCGGTGAACGCCGCCTGTGACGCGCAGGACGGAGTGACCGACGGCATATTGAACGACCCGAGGCAATGTCAGTTCGATCCGGGCACGCTGCTTTGCAACGAAGGCGATGCGGAAAAGTGCCTGACGGCGGCGCAAGTTACGGCGCTGAAAAAATTGTACGAAGGACCGAACGATGCGAAAGGACGAAAGGTTTTTCCGGGCTATTTGCCGGGAGCGGAAGAGGGGCCGGGGGGATGGGAAACGTGGATTACGGGATCGGCGCCTGGCAAGAGCCTGCTGTTCGCCTTCAGCGACGGGTATTTTTCCAACATGATCTATGGGAAGGCGGACTGGAATTACAAGGATGCCAGCGTCGATCAAGCCGAGAAAGCGGCCGATGAGAAGACTGCGCAATTCCTGAATGCCACGGAGCCAAATCTTGTGGCGTTCAAGACACGGGGCGGGAAGCTGATTCTCTATCATGGCTGGAACGATCCGGCGATTTCGGCGCTCAACACGATTAACTATTACAACGAGGTGATAAACAGGATGGGCGGGCAAGAGACAGAGGCGTTCGTGCGGCTCTACATGGTGCCGGGAGTGCAGCACTGCGGCGGTGGTCCCGGACCGGACTCTTTTGGGCAGGGCGGCGCGGGAGCGAAGGACGCGCCGCACAACGTGGAGCTGGCGCTGGAACAATGGGTGGAGAAGGGAATTGCGCCAAATGCGATCGTGGCGACGAAGTACGAAAGCGGCGACCCTGCAAAGGGCGTGAAGATGACCCGGCCGCTCTGTCCGTATCCGCAGATTGCCAAGTATAAGGGCAAAGGCGATACCAACGACGCGGGCAATTTTGCGTGCGTGGCCGATAGCAAGTGAGCGAAAAGGATTGCCTGAGAGTTTCGGGGTGCTCTAAAGCGCGTTGCGAGGCGAAAGCAGTTGCCAGTTGAATCTGAGGAGGAGAGAACATGTCGCGGAAAAGCTTGGTGAAGATGTTCGTTGTCTTGTTCGTTGTGCTTGGTGCACTCGGCAGCGCTGTGGGGCAAATGCCGAATCCATATGGATTGCCCATCAGCCTGGAGAATGCCAAGAAGGCCGCCGCGCCGGCGTTGGCAGAGGCGGTGAAGAACAACTGGACGATGGCAGTGGCGATCGTGGGCCCGGCGGGCAATCTGATTTACTTCGAGAAGATGGACAACACGCAGCTCGGGAGCGCCGAAGTGGCCATCGATAAGGCGCGCACTGCGGCACTCTTCAAGCGGCCGACGAGAGCGTTCCAGGATGTAGTGGCGGCTGGGGGAGACGGGTTGCGGGTTCTCTTTCTGAAGGGCGTGGTGGCCGTTGAGGGCGGAATTCCGCTGGTCATGGACGGAAAGATTGTGGGAGCGATCGGAGTTTCAGGCGCGACGAGCGCGCAGGACGCGCAGTGTGCGAAAGCGGGCGCGGACACCGTGAAGTAGGCTCCGTCGATGACAGCGTATGGCTGAAAAGACAGTTTATCTATCGCTGGGATCAAACGTGGGGGACAGGGAGGTGAATTTACGCGCGGCGATTGCGGCGTTGGGAGATGCAGGCGTGGGCGTGACTCGAGTGTCATCGTTTTTTGAGACGGAGCCGGTGGACTTCCCGGAGCAGGCCTGGTTTTTGAATTGTGCGGTCGAGGGAGACACCGACGTTCCGGCGATGGAATTGTTGCGGGCTCTCCGTGGAATCGAGTTGCGAATGGGGAGCAAGAAGCTGGTAGCGAAAGGGCCGCGGCTGATCGATATGGACATCCTGCTCTACGGCTCGGAGACGATTGACACGCCGGAATTGCAGGTGCCGCACCCGCGGATGCATCTGCGGCGATTCGTGTTGGTGCCGCTGGCGGAGATTGCCGCGGAGGCGGTGCATCCGAGTTTGCAACGGACGGTGAAACAACTGCTTGTGGAAACGCCGGATCGCAGTACGGTGCGACAGGCAGGGTAGGGGCACGATATATCGTGCCCCTGCGGTTGCCGCCAAATAAAACGTGTCAACTGGTGCGATGCAAGAGCAAACGGTGAAGGGTCATGGGTTTGGGTTGGAGGGCGTCGAGCTCGATTTGGGCGAGCTGGCCTTCCTTGATTTCGCGCCAGCGGTAAACGCCGGGCTCGGTTTCCTGAGTTTCGCGGCCGTTCAAACGGCGCAAGAAGTCGTTGGCGTTGTCGCGCGAGGCGACTTGGCGGTACGTGGGGCGGGTGAGGGCTTCGACGGCGTAGCTGCGCAGAAGTTTGCGCCAGTAGTGATCGAAGAGATCGCCGGAGGCGAAGATGTCGCTCCAAGCCACTTCGCCGCCGTAGGCCACCACTACGCCGACGACGCGCTCATTCTTCAAACCTGAAGTGGCTTCGGAGAAACGGCGCTGCACTTCGTCAACGAAATCATCGATGGATACGCCGATGGTGCGCGATTCGTAAATTTTTTCGTAGGCTTCGGTGCGCCCGTTGCCGGCGATGGCACTTTGGAGATTGTCGGTTGATATTTGAGCGCGAGGGGCGGCTGCAGCGGCCTTCGAGTTGGTGCCGTTGCGTACGGAGTCCCAGACTTTAGTCTGGGCCTGATCAACGGCTGCGCTTTCGCGGACGCTGGGATGGACGATGGTTTTTGCGGCTGCGAATTGCGAACTGCCGGTCCAACGGCCGTGCTCGACGCAGAAGACCTCGAGAGGGAGCGGCGGAGCGCCAGCGGGAACGATGCGGTCTTTGCCGATGACGCGATCCTGCTTGCCGCCGCTGACGAGTTCGCCGGCGAGGAGCAACAGAGGGCGCTTGCTGCGGTTGATCAATACCAGTTGGTTGACGGAAGCACCGGTGGTGGGTTGTGGAAGGTACACGGGGCGGCCATCGCGACCGCGAACCATGCTCTCGGAACCTTGCTCACGGACGGCCACCTCGCCTGTGGAGAGACCTTCCTCAAGGGTGAGGAAGGGACTAGTGTCCTGGCTATAGGAGCTGACAACGGGGAAGACGGAGATGTTCTCGTATGCGATGGGATCGAGGAGCCGCCAGTCGCCCTCAGCTCGAGAAGCGGGAGCGGCAGGTGAGCCTGGCGCTGACCCGACGAAAGCCAGGCCGCCAAAAGTGGTGATACCGAGAAGCCCGCCGATCAGGGCGGTGAAAATCGAACGTTCCATGAAGCCTCCTCCTGTGAGAACCCCGACCGGTCAGAGCGAACCAGCGGGGATACCACTCGAAATTAGAACGGCGAGGCAGCGAAACCTTGCAGGGGAAGTGGTTGTTAGTCCTAGTCAGGAAGAAGCAGCGGGCTTGGTGAAGCAGGTACGGGCAAAAGGACGAACTAGATAGAATGCGAGGCTGCCTAGCAACAACTGAGGACTAAGAACGAAGAGCAAAGAGCGAAGAGCTTGCTTCGCCCCCTTCAGCCGTTGGGGTCGCCGAGGTTGACGCGGGGCTTGTTGCGCCTGGACTTGGAGGCTTCACCTTCCTGTTTCTCGTATTCGGCGAGTTCCTCGTCGGTGTAAGAGAATGAGTCGCGAGAGGCGAACATGGAGTTGGAACGGCTGGCCAGTTTCTTCTTCTTGCGCAGGGCGCCGAATTCATGGCGGACTTGACGGATGGGACCCTCGATGGCCTTTACTTCGACGAGCAAGTCGCTGACTTTTTCTAGAAAGTCGTGAAGATGGTAGGGACGAAGCACGTAGGGAAGGCGTGCGGCTTCCAGCTGGACAACGTATTGGCCGCTGGATAGTTCCGGGACGAGATACAGAACGCGGACGCGGCCACCATCAGCGGGAGAGACGCTGGCAAGCTCGCGCAGGGTGACGAAGGCGGGGCCTTCGACTCCCGTCAGAACCACATCGGCAATGACTAATGACCATTCCCCCGTTTTCAGCTCGGCCATAAGCATCTGGGTGTCAGCCACGATGCGGACGCGCCAACCCTCGGAGTCCAGGATCTGCTTAATCGCACTTCCACCCGGGGCATTGTCATCGAGGACAAGAATGCCGACCTGTTGAGGAGTGGGCGTGGAGCTAGTACTCATAATACATAGTATACGCCAGGACGACAGCGGGAGGCGTGGAATCGAGTGGCGGCGACGTATCGGGCAAGGGTGGTCTGGCGGTCCTTGAGCCTGTGGGCACGGGAAGGCTACTGGCCGATTACAAGGGAGGTGCCTGAGAGGTATTTTTGCAGGCCGATGCCATCCCAAAACATCCGGTAGGTGGCGTAGCGACGCGATGAGTCGGCACCGGTGAAGAAAATTTGGAAGCCATCGCGCGACCATTCTGGGGATTCAGCCCAGGTTCCTACTGGAGTCAACCCGACCCTGCGTTTCGATTTGATCTCATAGAGGAGAAGCGCCGGCGAATCCCCTTCATGCTTGTCAAGTGGCACCTCGGTCGCCGGTGGCACATACCGAAAGGATACGAGGAGAATGTCGGGATTGGCAGGATTCAGCCGAACGCCATCAATCCGGGCAAGGTGGTAGCCACTGCCGAAAACCTCCTGGAAGGGTAGCTGCTGCTGAATGTTTCCGTCGTCGCTGATCCAGAGCAAGTCGTCCTTATTGCTCCCCAGTAAGGTGTGATCGTCCGCCCAGCCAAACAACTCCATGCCTTCTCTCGTAAAAATATTGGCCCCCGCTTGCGGATTGTCCGGACTCACAATCCAGAGCGACCAAGTTGAATTGTCCCATTTGAGAAATGCAATTCTCTTATCGTCCGGAGACCAAAATGCCTGCCGCACGTTCGCCCGGAGGAGTTCGTGTTTTTCGGAGGTCTCGAATTCATATTGGTAAAGAGTGCGAATCGGGCCCGGCGCCTCGTCCGCGGTGAATAAAAGCTTCTTCCCATCGTGTGAGACGGATAAGCCCGACGAGGGCCGAGGTGACACAACTCTCGAGACTTGTCCGCGCCTAAGAACTAGCTGCTGGCTGGCGTTCAGATAGGCAACGGCCACCGGAGACTTGAAATTGGTAACAGAGGAAACGGGGACCGGGGGCTTCGTCTTGGCGTCATCCTCTTCCTGGTCAGGTTGATTGTTGATCTTGGGGAAGAGCTCGGCGGCGATGCGAGCACAGCCCTTTAGAGAGCCGATTTGCGCGTGATCGACGGAGGCGCGGAAGAAGTATTTTCCCGCGGGCGGGGGCGCAGAAGTCAGCGTGTCGTTCGAAGCGTCGGTACAAGCTTCGCGGGTCAAGTGAACGGCCACCGCCGCGCCGGTGGCGGAGTCCTTGGCGTGATAGGTCCAGGAATCGGCGGCGGCTTCATGGGCGACATCGGAGGGTTCGAGAGGGATGGGGGGGTAGCCGGGGCGATCCATGCGTTCAGGACCTTTTAGGCCGATGCGGAGGTTCCAGTCGGGATCGTTGCCAAAGGCAAGAATGAGAATGGGATAGTGGGTTGATTGAGGGGCGGAAGGACCTGCAGGCAGCTTTTTTGCCGGTGGAGGATTCTGGCCGAAGGAGACGGCAGGCAAGCCAGCAAGCAGCACAGATGCCGCGAACAGAACGCGTTTGGAACCCCGAAGCATGTCCGACTCTAGGTTCTCCTGGACACTGAGAATACCCTGTGACGGCGAGGGAGGCAATTGTCCGCGGGGTTTGGCGAAGAGAGGCCGTATCCATGGAGGTACGGTGGAAAGGCTGAAAAGGAAAACGCACGGCGCAACGAACAAAAAGCGAAATTAGTGCTTGACTAAGCGAAGAAAAAGCGAAATACTGCCGCGTGCTTCGAGGTGGGCTATGTCTCCAGTTCACTCCCAACCGGCGCCGAGTTTTCGGTTTCGACGTCGGCGCGCTTCACCAACCACAGCAGAACTCTTTCCTGAGTGCCCCGATGTCATAAGCCCCATGCAAATGGTCCATGACCTTGCCCAGGTTGTTGACCAACGCGGCAGCAATTCGAGTCAAGCGACGCCGGATTGCCCCCCGGCGTCCAGGACCCAGCACGGAACCCAAAACCGTGAATCAGATCCGGTTCGAATTGATGCCGCGGCGCCTCCTGAACGCGCTCACGCGCGGCTGGTTGGCATTGCCCGCCTCGCGGCATCGTCTCGACCGGCGGAGACGCGGCGAAATTCCGCAGAGCGGCCGGAGTATTTTCTGCTGCCGGTGAAGTCGATCCTGAACCGGTGCGATTCGAACCGCGTGCCGTTCGAATGGACCATCAATCCTTACCGAGGATGCGAGTTTGCCTGCCAGTATTGCTACGCGCGGTACACGCACGAGTACATGGAGCTGGACGGGTCCGAGTTCGAGAAAAAGATTTATGTGAAGAAGGATGCGGCGCCTTTGCTGGCCCAGGATATTTCGCGCAAGTATTCCTACGCATCGGAGAGCTCGGGCGGCGAAAAGCCGGATCATATCGCCATTGGGACGGCCACGGACCCGTACCAGCCGGCGGAGAGGGAACACGGCGTGACGCGGGCGTGCCTCGAGGAATTGGCGAAGCGCGAGGGGCTGAGCATTTCGATCGTCACCAAATCGAATCAGATTGTGCGCGACATCGATGTGCTGAAGAAGATTGCCACGCGGTCCTCGCTGCAAATCGACATTACGGTGACGACGATGCGGCCGAGGCTGGCGCGAATGCTGGAGCCACGCGCGCCGCGGCCAGACCTGCGGCTCGCGGCGGTGAAGGAATTGCACGAAGCGGGATTGGCCGTCGGAGTGTCGGCGTCGCCGTTGGTGCCGGGAATTACGGACGGCGACGGCGAGCTTGAGGCCGTCGCGGCAGCTGCGAAGGAAGCGGGCGCGGAGTGGTTTTTTTCGGGAGTTCTGTTCTTGATGCCGTCCTCGGCGAAGCAGTTCTTACCGTTTGTGCGGGAGAAATTTCCGCGCCTGGCGAAGCAGTACGAGCAGTGGTACGCGAAGAATGGGTATGCACCGGAAGAGTACCGGCGCAAGGCCTCGGAGCGCGTGGCGTGGATTCGCAAGAAGCATGGATTTCGGTCGCGGCCGTGGGTGGAAATAAAACAAACATTGACGCGTTCGCAGTTGTCTTTGGGTTGGGACGGAGCGGCGCAAAAGATGGAACGAACGCAATCTTGCGCGGCGGGATAGTTCCGCGAGAAGACGCACAGCCAAGAGTGGCGGTGCCCCAAAGAAAACTGCTAGGGGACGATGATGCGGGATTCTTCGCGCTTGAGTTCGGGGGATTGCGGGAATTGGCCGCGGAGGAATTCGATGAAGCGGCGCGAGCGGGGGCGGCCGTTGGTGCGCACGAAACCCATGCGGTAGAGAAAAACCAGGAGATAGAAAAGTTCGGAGTCCTTGAGGCCGGCCGAACTGGCGCGTTCGGCTTGCTGTTTCTTGAGTTCGGAAATAAGAGCGATCAATGCAGCGTAAAGTTCGCGCGGCACCGGCGCGTCGGGCGGTTTTTCGTAGATGATGCCGGAGCTCAGCGTCTTGTAGGTCTGGGCGAGGGCCCGTATGGCGGCGAGGACGTCAGCGTCTACAGCAGCTGGCTGGACGGCAGAGAACTTGGCGATGGAGAAGGCCAGCGCGGCCATGAGCTGCTGGTGGGTATAGACGATATCCTGCGGAATTTTTTCGTCGAGCAACGGGGTGTCCGAGGGCAAGGAGGAGCACCGATGCTCGTCTTCGTAGCGGTGGGCGGACACGAGATAGGAGCAATCGGAGGGGCAGTCGATGGTGACTTCGCGCTCGGTGCCGCAGCAGACCGCGCAGATTTTTTCGCCCCTGGCGGGGCAGAAGCGGGCGGCTTTGCGCTTTTCGCAGATCGGGCAGGACACCGGGGTTCCCTTGGATGCATTCGCGACCGAGAAGAGAATACGCTGTGTCTCTTTGAAAAGCCAAAGAGGGGGCATGCCAGAGCCCCTTGCGCCGTGATGTCCTTCTGTTGGAAGCGAGTCCCTCAGGCAGCTCCAGGAGCGATGCGCTCCAGAGCCTCCATGTGGGCGCGATACTTCCCGTTGAGGACTCGGGTCTTGCCCAGTTATCGGGCGCAAATGCCGGTGGTGACGATGTGCTTGTTAGGCTTTAGCTGATAAGTGAAATAGGGCACGGCCCTGCGGAACGATTGAGGATCATTGTTCGCGCAGTGGCCAGGGCTTTGCCGCGAGCACAGTGGGCTGACGAGGTGGTCATCGGCGAAGGCTATGTTGGCGCGGTGCTGCGGATCGAGAGCCACCTGGAAGAAGTCTGCAAGGGCGCGGCTGTCGCCATTGGAGCAGCCGGTGCCGTTGGTGCAAACGGTTCCAGCGTGAACGGCGTGATCGCTGGCAGTTTGCTGCATGAAGGACGGAATCGCGGCGTGGCCATTTAATGATTCAGCCAGGTAGACGTTCCACTGCGCCCAGCAATTGTTGGTGCCATCGGTGCAGGTTGGTTGCATGGCAGCGACGTCGTTGGAGTTGCCAGCGAGGCTCGATCCTAGCCAGGTCACGACCACATGGCCGTTGGCGTCCGCGGCCACCCAGGGGAATACATTGGACTTGCCAACCGTTCCGTCCCGATTAACGAGCACGGGGGATGTCCAGGTGTTGCCCCGATCGGAGGACGAAGAGAGAAAGATATTTTGATTGTCTGACCAGACGATATAGACGTAGCCGAAGTTGTCGACAGCAAGCGCTGGGAAGATGTTGGCGGTGCCATGAGTGGCTCCGGGCGAGCCCGTGGGGCTGGTAAAGACCTTGTGATCTGTAAAGGTGATGGTTGGCGCGTCCAGGCCGGCATCCGTGGAAACTCCAACATATACGCTTCGGACTGGTCCGGTAGCGGCGTTTTCCGTGGCGCTGTCGGGAGCTACAAATGCGACGTAGAGATTTCCCTTGCTCGGGCAGGAGCTGGTGTTGCGGTCGACTTTGATCTGGGCGGCGACGTTTGCGCTGTCAGTGGGCGCGAGGCTGCCCGAGGCGGGAAGGGTCGCGGCGTCGATGGCTTCCCCGGCCCCGGCGACGTAGGTGAGGCCACCGTTGTTGGAACGCTGCACCTCAATGTTGAAAGTGGCGGCGTCGTGATAGCTGATATACACGGTGGAAGGATCATCAGGTGCATCATTCCACATGCGGTCGTCCCCGGGGACTAATGCCGCAACGACGTTGGGCGGAGTGAAAAAGGCATCGCCGCGATTCCTGGAATTGGTAGCGGTTACGCCCGGCGCGAGCGTCAGGCTGGTGAAGGCGAGGTTTGGAATTGCGGAATTGTTGGGGTCGGGCGCGTTGACTGCGATGTCCGCATCGCCGCCTCCGGGGGCCACGCCCAGATTGGTGGGGCTGCCCACGTTATGGACGCAGCCGCCGCCGTTCAATCCGAAGACGCCGCAGTTGTCGGGCTGGCCTTCATATTTAAAAGGCAAAGTTCCATTGGCGTTGGGCGCACCATCAATGGATTGATTCCAGCGCCAGAGGTCTACACCTCCAGGAACGCCGCGGATTGATTCGACGTAGATCGTGCCTTGCGAGTCGACACGGACACCCGGTTCGAGGCCTTGCACGATGAACGCCAGCGGGCTCAAACCGCTGGGTACAGGCGCCAACTGAGGCAAGCAAAGGCTTTGATTGGGACTGAAACCGTTGCTGCCTGGGCCGACAAATGCGGGAATCGCTTCGGCGCCACCGCCCGCGCCGGTTTGACTGGGGCAGGCGTGCTCGTTGGCCGGATCAGGATAGGAACTTTGCGCCATGACATGAAATTCGCCAGCGGGACCGATTTTCATGAATGGAACGAGTGCGAGAAGCAGGACACTGGCAAAGAGGGACGCGAGTATTAGTTTTCTCACGGGAATAGCTCCGTCGTTTGGCTTGAACTTGGCCTTCGCAGACAACGAACACAGGTCACTCTATTCCGGCAACTGCCGCAGGGGACAGGCGAGTCAAACACGAGATTGCCGTCGGCATCCGATCTTGCACCGAGACACCTCTACCCTCCCGGTCATTTCTGGGCGGCGCACTCTGGTGAACATCTGGGCCAAGCTTTACAAGAAACACGCGGGGCGGACGGCAATGCTCACTTCGACGGCCCCGTTCCTTGGGACACGGAGGATATAGAAGGAGCGGGGAATTTAGGCAATCAGGTAATCACCTTAAAGCTAGCTCCGGAAAAAACCTGAGACCTCTCCAGGCGAAAACGCAGGTTCTTTCGATTTTCCCGGTCACGGATCGATGATTCCCGGACGGGGGCCCCTGCTGTCTCCTACTCCCGGTTGAAAAAGACTGAGAGTGATTCAGAGGGAGTACTGGAGATGAGTATGGGGCGATGAATCGTGCGGCGCATTAAGGCAAGAAGATAAGAAAGAACATCGGAAAGACTCACGCCATGATGACTTTGTTCTGGAAGCGGCGGGCGGCAATGATCAGGAGAATGGTGCCGATCGCGAAGAGGGCGAGGCCGTCGGTCCAGAGATGCTTGATGCCGGCGCCGCGAAGGATGATGCCGCGCGTGATATTGATGAAATACGTGGCCGGGATGAGATAGCTGATCGGTTTGAAGAGGGCTGGCATGGTTTCGCGCGGGAAAATATAACCGGAGAAGAAAACACTGGGCAGAATTGGCAGGAAAGCGAGCTGCATGGCTTCCGCCTGGGAGTTGGCTTTGCTGGAAATGAGGATCCCCAGCGAGAGCGCGGCGAAGAGATAGGGCAGCGCGAGTATCGCGAGTAAGAGAAGGCTACCGTGAATGGGCACGCGGAAAAGGAAGCGCATAAAAATAAGAATCAGGCACAGCTCGAAAAAGCCGATGCCGAGGTAGGGGAGCAATTTGCCGAGGAGCAGGCCGAAGGGACGGACCGGAGTGACGAAAAGCTGCTCGAGGGTGCCGCGTTCTTTTTCGCGGACGATGGAGAAGGCCGTGAGGAATGTGGTGACGTTGAGGAGCATGATGGCGGTGAGGCCGGGCAAGAAGAAATTGGGAGAACGTGAATCGGGATTGAAAAGCAGCTTGGGGCGCATCTCGACAGCAAACTCAGCGCGGTCCTGCACTACGCGGCGCAGGGATTCATCGAGGCCGATGGCGGTGGAGACGTTGATGGCCTGGCCGGCGACGGAGGAGTCCGAACCGTCAATGAGGACGAGGACTTGGGCGCTCATGTTATGGAGCAGGCGGTCGGAATAATCGACGGGGACCTTGATGCCCACGTGCGCTCTGCCGGCGATGATTAGATCGTTCAGATCGTGATCATTCTCAACGTAACCGAGGATGTGAAAGGTGTCGGAGTTTTTCAGGCGGTCGATGAGCTCGCGGCTTTCGCGGCGGCCGTCGGCGTTGTAAACGACGGTATTGATCTGGCGAATGTTGGTGTCCACGCCGAAGCCGAGGAGAAACATCTGCAGCAGCGGCATGGTGAGAGAAAAAAAGAGCGTGCCCGCGTCGCGGCGAACATGGAGCGCTTCCTTATAGAAGACGGCGCCGAAACCGCGAAAAATATTATGCACGGGCGGCCTCCAGCAGGGCTTGATGCTTGTAGGTGAGCTCGACAAAGACGTCTTCGAGGCTGGGAGCGAGCGGGCGAATTTCGGTGACGGCAATGCCGTTCTTCAGGAGTTGGTTGCGGAGGTCGTCGAGATTGAAGCGGTCTTCGATGAGCGCATGGATGGATTGGCCGAAAATGGTCGCGCTACGAATGCCGGGGAGGTGGCGCGCGAATCGAAGAGCGCGCGTGACTTCCGGCGTGGTGATTTCCACGCGCAGCGTGCCTTGCGGCTGAACGTCGGGGAGTTCGCGCAGCGAATGGGGAGTGCCGTCGGCGATGAGCTTGCCGAAATAAATGTAGGCCACGTGGCTGCAGCGCTCGGCTTCGTCCATGTAGTGAGTGGTGACGAAGAAGGTGATGCCGTGGCCGGAAAGCTCGAAGAGGAGATCCCAGAGCTGGCGGCGCGCGACGGGGTCGATGCCAGCGGTGGGTTCGTCGAGGAAAAGAAGCGTGGGCTCGTGCAACATGGCGCACCCGAGGGCGAGGCGCTGCTTCCAGCCACCGGAAAGTTGCGCAGCCAGGCGATTGAGATAGGGTGCGAGGCCGTTGAGCTGGACAATTTCGTCGATGCGGCGCTTCAGGCGCGCGGGCTCCAGGCTGTAGATACGGCCGTAGAACTGCAAGTTTTCCGCGACCGTCAGATCGTAGTAGAGACTGAAATTTTGCGACATGTAGCCGATGTGCTCGCGGACGGCTTCGGAATCGGTGCGGACGTCGAGGCCTTCAACGAAGGCGGAGCCGCCGCTGAGCGGCAAGAGTCCGGTGAGCATTTTGATGACGGTGGTTTTGCCGCTGCCGTTGGGGCCGAGGAAACCGAAGATCTCGCCTTTTTCGACGCGGAAGCTGACGTCGTTGACGGCGGTGAAATTGCCGAAACGGCGCACAAGATTTTGCGCGGAGATGGCGGATGCGGCGGGATTTTTCCTGACGTCGGCCATCGGCTCAATTTCCATCTTTGAGCTTCACATCGGCAGCCATGCCGGCAAGCACGTGTCCGGCAGGATCACTGATGTGAATCTTTACGCCAAAAACCTGGTGCACGCGTTCCTCGCGGGTCTGGACGTTGCGAGGCAGGAATTCAGCCTGCTGGTTAATCTGTTCGAGGACCCCTTCAAAAACTGTCTTAGGAAAAGAGTCGACTCTGACTTCGGCCTTCTGACCGAGCTTGAGGCGGCCAAATTCGGTTTCGGGAATGTATATGCGCACGTAGATTTGATCTTTTTCTAGAAGAGTGGCGACCGGCGTATTGGGCGCGACGAGGTCGCCCGGGCGGACGTCGAGAACCTCGACGATGGCGGCGGAGGGAGCGGTGACCTGGCGTTCGCGGAAGCGGGCTTCGTCGTAGGCGTAGGCTGCTTTGGCGAGGTCGACGTCTTCGCGACGGTTGCCGCGCTCGAGTTTTTCCAGATTGGCCTGGGCCTGATGGTAGTGCGCTTCGGCGGAGGCGATTTCCTCGGGACGGTAACCGCGCTGCAGTTCATCGAGCTTGTGCCGGGCACTCTGTTGCTGGGCGACGGCGACTTTCCAATTGGCTTCGGCAGTATCAAGTTGCTGCTTTGAGACGAGATCTTTTTTGGCGAGTGCGTCATAGCGGTCAAAATCGAGATGCGTGCGGATTTCGTCGGCCTTGGCGCGATCGAGATCGGCTTCGGCGGTGGCGATGTCTTCCAGGCGATAGCCGTTCTTCTTCAGCTCGTACTCGGCTTTAGCTTGAGCCGCGGCGGCGCGGGCTTCCGCGATTTCTTCGGGACGATAGCCACGCTGGGATTTTTCAGCGCCGGCGCGCGATTCTTGGAGCGCGGCCCGCAATTCCTGGTCGTCGAAGATAATCAGGACCTGGCCCGGCTGGACGGAATCGCCTTCGCGGACCAGCACTTTGTCGATGCGGCCGCCGATTTTGGAACCTACACGTATGTTGCGGGCTTCCACGGTGCCGGAGCCTTCGAGGCCGGCGTCGCGGTGGAACCAGCCGGCATAGAGCCCCGTGGCGGCCAGCACGGCAGCAGCAGCGAGAAGAATCAGGATGCGCTTGCGGCTCATGAAACTAGTCTCCTGAGCGGAACAAAGGAGCCGGCAGCGGTGGCACCGAGTTTCCGCGAGGCGCTAAGCCGGACCAGAGCAAGTTGAATGCCGTTTCGATCCGAGAGTGCAAAGTGGCGTCGCCGTAAAGCGACCAGATCAGAAGCGTGCCGAAAATGGTTTGGCGAAAAACGTTGGCGATCTCGGAGGCCGGAAGGTCGTTGCGGATTTCGCCGCGGTCCTGACCGAGTTGAATCATCTGGCTATGGAGGGCATGAACGCGTCTTTGCAAGTCCATCATGGCCGCACGAACCGGAGTCGTTGAAAGATAGGCCTGAAGAAGCGCACGGATGATGGCGGGGTTGCGAGTGGGCTCCTGGGTCATGCGCACACCGAGCGAACGGAGGAATTCCGGCATGGGCTCGCCCGTTCGGCGAGCCATCTCGATGGCCGCTTCCAGCTTGCTGAGTTGCATTTCTCCGAACGCCAGCAGGATATGGTCCTTGCTCGGGAAATAATTGAAAAAGGTGCCTTTGCCGAGGTCAGCCGCTTCGGTGATATCTTCAACAGTCGTCTCGGCAAATCCCTTTTGGGCGAAAAGATCGAGGGCGGCGCGGAAAAGTCGCTCGCGGATATCGGCGCTGCGGCGCTGGCGACGGTCGGAGTTCGAGAGTGATCCTGAGAGATCGCTGGGGCGAATCGGTTTTGCTCTGCGAGCCATGATGACCAGTACTCATAAATGACCATAGGTCAAATCAGGCCCGATGTCAAGGGCATATATTGCCAAGCTCTATGGCATTCGTTTGCGGACGGTTGAAGTGCGCGGAACGGAAAAGAGAACACCGCGGCTTCGGCCGGGATGTTCGATAGTAAGTCGCTAGATTTCGAGAACTACTTAAGGGATTCGGGGTCCGAAGTATTCTTCGGAGATTTCTGGTTTAGATACGCAATCAATTTTTGAGCAGCGGGAGGAACGGCGACAGCGCCCTTGAATACGATGGATTCTGCTTCGAGCTTCTTGCCATAGACCTTCTCATTGGCGTCATTGTCAGGGCGAACCGTTGAGCCTTCCAGTGAGAGACCGGCGAAGAGACCGCGGGCACGGGAATAGCTCAAGACTTCGGCGCGCATGGTCACGTCGGTCGAGGCGTTCGCCGTGCGCCCCTTTGGACCCGCGGCTGCCGAAGCATCAGCGCCAAGCTTTACCTTGTTGCTCAAGATGGCGCGAGCGCCGCGCGGATTCATGACCAGCAAGACAAAATCAGTGGCTTGGCCCCCTAGCTGCAAGCCAACGCTGCCGCCTTCTAGTGCCATCATCGTGGGAGCACTCCACGGGCCGGTGAAATGTTCACCGGACCGGCACGTCATCGCCCCGCGGCCGTAACTGCCGCCGATCACAAAGGCAGCCTTGAGCACGGACGGATAGACGATGATGCATTCCGCTTTATTAATAAGATCTTCGGGGATGTTATCGGGAATATCCATAACTTCCTTGACGATCAGCCCGCAGTTTTCCAGGCGTCCAGTTTCCTTCTTATCCCCCGCGGCCAACAGCGGGAGCGCAACGAGCGCCAGTGCCATCAGGGAGGAGATCATTCGCTTAATCACGGTTCACCTCGTCGTAGTTTTCTGAGCCAGAGCCATCTTAGAGTGCCCCAAGGCTGGGCGCAACCTCAGGTCTTAGAAACGGGCCTTAGAAACAAGCTTGAGGCAGGGGTTTGTTCGATTAATAAGACGCGCGGGAGACGGAATGCGTTGCCTTTCGATTATACTTTTTGGGAGAGAACGACAGGACGTGAGTGAAAAATGAGAATCGAGAAAATCTTCGAGCGATGTGCGGCCGTGGCCGTGACGAGCGCCGTGTGGGCCTTCGGAACCGGTGCGCAACACCTGGGCGCCCAATCAAAAAGAAAAACAGTGCCGGTGTGTTGTGGCCCAAAGAAACAGAGCGCGTCTTCGAAGAAGGCCCTGGCGAGATTCGCCGCGCGCGTGGAAGCGTTGCTGGGAACGGCGCCCACAAACAAGGGAGAGTGGGGGCTGCTCATTGTGGATGCCGAAAGCGGCGAGACCCTGTACGAGCAGAACGCAGACAAGTATTTCGTGCCGGCTTCGAACATGAAGCTGTTCACCACCGCGCTGGCTTTGGCAAAACTGGGGCCGGAGTACCGCTTCCACACGACGCTGGAGACGCGCGGCACGATTTCGAGTGAGGGGGTCCTGGGCGGAGATCTCGCGCTGGTGGGGCGCGGCGATCCGAATCTATCGAACAGAAAATTCCCCTATGAATGGAAGGAAGAATTTGATGGTCCACCGGAGAAAGCGCTCGGCGAGCTTGCGGACGCGCTGGTGGCCAAGGGAGTCAAGGAAATCTCAGGTGACGTGATCGGCGATGACAGCTATTTTCCGCGGGAGCGCTATCCGAATGGCTGGGAAATCGACGACATGGTTTGGGAGTACGGCGCGGCCATCTCCGCGATCGTCGTGGACGATAACACCGTGGCGCTGACGCTCACGCCGGGCGAACAGCCGAGCAATCCCGTGCAGGGGACGGTGACTCCCGCGACGCCGGATTTCACGGTTGTGAATGATGTGGTCACTTCAGCCGCGGACGTGAAACCGGATTTGACGCTCACGCGGGAGCCGGGCGCGAATATCGTGGTGGTCAAGGGCAGTTTGCCGGCGAAGAGCGCCCCGCGGAAACTGGTTTTGGCCATTGAAGAGCCGGCGCAGCATGCCGCGGCCACATTGAAGCGATTGCTGGAGGAGCGAGGAGTAAAGGTGGCGGGCGTCGCGAGGGCGCGCCACGATCATGCGGAACTCGGCGGCGATCCGGCGGTGATCGCGGAGCACGTTTCCGTGCCGCTGGGTGACGCGGTGAAGCTGATCAACAAAATCAGCCAGAACCTGCACACGGAAATGCTGTTGCGGACGGTGGCGCGGCAGAGCGGAGTGTGGGCCACGCCGGACGAGCTGATGAAAGTTCCAGCGGATTTCTACGCGGCGGCGGGAATCGCGCCCGGAGACGTAATTCAAGCGGACGCCTCCGGATTGTCGCGGCACGATTTGGTGACTCCGCGGGCCATTGTGACCTTGCTGAACTTTGCGCAGAAGCAATCGTGGTTCGGCTTCTACTATGCATCGCTGCCGGTAGCGGGAGTAGACGGCACACTGGAAGACCGCATGAAAAACACATTGGCGGCGGGACAGATTCACGCGAAGACGGGCTCGGTCGAACACGTGAGGACACTTTCTGGATTTGCACAGACTCCGGGCGGGCGTCGGGTGATCTTTTCTTTCTTGAGCAACAATGAGGGCGGGAAGGGCCACGAAGCTGCGGATGCTTTGACCGGGCTGTGCGTGGCGATGCTTGAGGAGTTCATTGTGACGCCGCCGAAGCGCGGGCTGGAACACCAGCACCCGCAGTGAGCGCAAGGATTGCGGATGGGAAAAGAATTCATCGTCACCGTGTTTGGGAGTTCGCGGCCGCGCGAAGGCGACGCGGACTACGAAGAAGCGCGAATCCTGGGGCGAGCTTTGGCGAAGCACGCTTTCTCCGTTTGCACCGGCGGCTACGGCGGTGTGATGGAAGCGGTGTCCCGCGGAGCGAAGGAAGCCGGCGGGAAAACTGTCGGTGTTACCGCGGATTTTTTCAAAGCCGCAAAGCTCAATTCCTGGATTGACGTGGAAGTGCCTAGGAAGACCTGGGAAGAGCGACTCTTTGAGCTGATCCGGCGCGCGGATGGTTTTGTAGCGTGCAAAGGCGGGACGGGAACGCTCGTCGAGCTCGCGGTTGTGTGGGAAATGCTGAACAAGTCGGTGATGGCCGCGAAACCGTTCGCCGTGCTCGGAGATTTTTGGCAGCCGATACTGGATCGTGTGAGGGAAGTAGAATTGGAACATCCGGCTCCCTGGGGCGAGGCCAACGGCCCGCTGGTGTACGTGGCCACGTCGCCGGGCGACGTGGCCAGTCATTTGACCGCGAAATTGAAGCAAACATAACCATGACACGGACGGCAGAAGACCTATTGGAGTTCGACAAGCTGCGCGAATTGCTGCGGCTGAGGACCACCTGCGCGCCGGGGCGGCGAGCTGTGAATGGGCTCGAGCCGGGGATGGAGCGCGCGGCGCTGGAATCGGCGTTCGCACTGATTCGCGAAGCGCGGGAGTGGCTGCGCGCGGGTCGCGAGCTGGGCTTTGCCGCGTTGGCCGATCCGCAAGACTGGCTCGAACGCATCGAGGGGCCTGGTATGGCGCTGGAGCCGGGCGAATTTCTGGATGCGGCGTCGTTGCTCGAAACGGGGGGATGGCTACGGCAACAGTTTCGCGAAGAAGCGGTGAAGTTTCCCTTGCTGGCGGCACGGGCCGCTTCGGTTGGTGATTTTCGAGATGTGCAAGCAGCGATCCGGCGGTGCGTGCTGCCGAACGGCGAGATTAGCGATGATGCCTCATCGACGCTGCGGCGAATCCGAGCGAGCATTACGGAGACGCGCGAAACGATCCAGAAGAATCTGAAGCAGATTTTGCGCGCGCGGAATGCGCAAGCGGGAGAAGACTACCTCACGCTGCGGAACGATCGTTTCGTGATTCCCGTGCGGGCGGAGCAACGACGGAGCCTTCCGGGAGTGATACACGGAGCGAGCGCCACGGGGCAAACCGTATTTATGGAGCCGTTCGAGACCGTCGAGGCGAACAACCAGCTCGTCCAGCTTGCGGAGGAGGAAGCCGCGGAAATCGGGCGGATTTTGCGCGAGCTCACGGAAAAGCTGCAAATTATGCGCGGGCCGCTCGTGGCGGCAAGCGGGACGATCGCGGAACTCGACAGCGTGTTTGCGCGGGCGCGATTCGCGCGGGAATTTGACGCTGCCATCCCGGAATTCTCCGCAACAAATGAATTGCGACTGGAAGGCGCGCGTCATCCGGTGCTGGAAGACAAGCTCCGCAAGGAAAATCGTGCCATTGTTCCGATGACCCTGGCCCTCGGGGGAGAAGAACGCGTGCTGGTGATCAGCGGACCAAACACCGGCGGCAAGACCGTGGCGCTGAAAACCACGGGAATGGCCGCGCTGGCAGCGCAATCCGGAATTCCGGTGGCCGCGCTGCGGGCAGTCCTGCCGTTGTTCGACCGTGTGCTGGTGGACATCGGCGACGAGCAATCCATTGCGGCGGATTTGTCCACCTTCTCGGCGCACATGTTGAACTTGAAGACCATGCTGGAGGCAGCGACGCCGAATGCTCTCGTGCTGGTGGATGAAATGGGCACGGGAACGGCGCCGGAGGAAGGCGCCGCGCTGGCGGTGGCGCTGCTGGACGAATTTCGAGCGAAGCACTGCATCGTGCTGGCAACCACGCATCATGACCGGCTGAAGACGTATGCATCGACTACGCCGGGAGTGCTAAACGCCGCTGTGGAATTCGACGACGTGAATCTGCGGCCCACCTACCGCTTGATGGTGGGCGTGCCGGGCGGATCGAGCGGGATCGCGATCGCGAAGCGGCTGGGGATCGCCACGGGAATCATCGCTCGCGCCAGGTCACTGCTGACCCCCGAATCGCGCGAAGCGGCGGACCTGATCGCTTATTTGCATCGCAGCCGCGACGAGCTGGACCGCATGCAACGGCAGATGGCCGCCGAGCGGCATGCGCTGGAGGAAGACCGCAAGAAGCTGCGAACAGAGTGGCTCGAACGGCAGCACAAGCGGATCAAAGAACTGGAAGCGCAATTCGCGGAGATGCACAAGCGCTTTGACGAGAATGTCGCGCGCGTCATCGAAGCGGTGAAAGAACGGGAGCTGCGCGCGCAGGTGGAGAAAATGGCCCGGCGGAAGATGCAGGACGTCCGCGGCGAGGCGCGCGAAGCGCTGAATGCCGCACTGGTCGAGACCATTTCGGAATCGCAATCGGATCTCGGCGTGCATGCCGCTTCGATGGAGGCGGTCGACGCGGACCGGTTGCAGCCCGGAGCCAGGATTCGCGTGCGCGGGTTCAGCAAGCCAGTACTGTTGAGGCGGATTGACGGATCGTCTGCGGAAATTGAAGCCGGGCCGCTGCGGATGAAAGTGGCGCGGGACGAAATTACCGGGGTGGAAGAAGCGGCACCCGCGCCGAAATCAAGTTCGCCGGCGGCCAAGCTGCAGGGCGTGACCGTGACTTCGCAGCGCGGGGAAGCCGGCGCTTTCGACGAAATCAACGTGATCGGCATGACCGTGGAAGAAGCTACGGATCGCCTGGACAAATTCCTGGATGACGCCGCGCTGGCGCGCAAGACGCGAATCAGGATTATTCACGGGCACGGAACGGGAGCACTTCGCAGGGGGATTGGCGAGTTTCTGGCCAGGCACCCTTTGGTTGAGAAACATTTGTTTGAGACTGAAGAGCACGGAGGGAAGGCCATCACCATTGTGGAGTTGCAAAAATAGGAACATGGAAATCAAAAATTAAACAGACATGAAAACCCTGATTCTACTGAGCTGCAGGCCGCACCGCTTTGCTATACTCGCCGCGTTCCGATAGCCAACCTACAACGAGGTGTTTTGATGAAAGCTTTGAAGAATTCATTTGCGCATGTAAGCGCCGGGCGAGAAATCAGCCCATGGGGAGTGCTCATCGCGGTGGTTCTGGCCACGCTGGCGGGCATGGCGCTCACGGCAAGCGCGCAGGCGCCGAAGAGGACGGTGATTCGCGCGGGGCGCGTGCTCAACGTGCGCACCGGGGAATTGCGCGCCAACCAGGCCATCGTGATTGAAGGCGATAAGATTTCGCAGATCGCGCCGTCCAGCGAAGTCACGGCGGCTGCCGGAGACGCGACCATCGATCTGCCGGATGCCACCTTGCTGCCCGGCTTGATCGACATGCATACGCATCTGACGTTTGATTTGAACTCGCTGGGATACCAGGGGTTGTCGATTTCAACCGCGCGAGAAGCGCTGCACGGCGCAAGAAACGCGCGGCGGACGCTCGATGCCGGCTTTACGACGGTGCGCAATCTTGGCGCGAAAAACTACGCTGATATCGCGCTGCGCGATGCCATCAATGACGGCGACGTCGTCGGGCCGCGCATCGTCGCGTCGGGACCGGCGCTGGGAATCACCGGCGGCCACTGCGACGAAAACCTGCTGCCGCCCGCGTTTCATTTTGAGGGAGAGGGCGTGGCGGACGGCGTCGAGGGTGTGCAGCACAAAGTTCGCGAAGTCATCAAATACGGCGCGGAGGTGATCAAGATCTGCGCCACCGGCGGCGTGCTATCGAAAGGCGATGACCCGAACGCTTCGCAGTATACGCTCGAAGAAATGAAGGCGATTGTTGCGGATGCCCACCGGCTCGGCCGTCGAGTGGCCGCGCATGCTCACGGCGCCGAAGGCGTGCGCTGGGCTTCGGAGGCCGGTGTCGATTCGATCGAGCACGGCCACCTGATGGACGACGCGGCGGTCGCCACGCTGAAGAAAAACGGAACTTATCTCGTGCCGACACTCTTCCTCGGCGAATACATGGAAAAGAACATGGACCGCAGCGATGTGCCGGAGTTCTCCAAGCAAAAGATGCGCGATGTAATCGCCGCGATGCGTAAGAACACCGGGAAGGCGTTTGCTGCCGGTGTGAAGGTGGCGTTCGGCACAGACGCGGCGGTGTATCCGCATGGACTCAACGCGGGCGAGTTCCACGTTTACGTGCAGCTGGGAATGACGCCGCTGGCGGCGATTCAGACGGCAACCATCAACGCTTCCGACTTGCTGGGGTCCAAGTATCTCGTCGGTACGCTGGAGCCGGGCAGGTGGGCGGACGTGATTGCCGTGGATAGCGATCCGACCAAAGACGTTACCATACTCGAGCACGTGAAGTTCGTGATGAAGGGCGGAACGGTTTACAAGAACGACTACTCGAAACGGTAATCGTCAAAGAACGGCGGAATGGCGGAAGCGGGATCATTTGCGGAGAAGGTGAAGCAGCAGGCGGACATCGTTCGCGTGCTGGGGGAATACGTCCGGCTGAAAAAAACCGGCAAGGACTTCAGCGGGCTCTGTCCGTTTCACCAGGAAAAGACGCCTTCCTTCACAGTCTCCCCCATCAAACAAATCTTCTACTGCTTCGGGTGCGGCAAGGGCGGCGACGTCTATAACTTCGTCATGGACATGGAGAAGTGCGAATTTCCCGAGGCCGTAAAGGTTGTCGCGGAGAAATGCGGTATTGCGATTCCCCGGCCAAAGGAACGCTCACCGGAGGAACGGAAAGAGAATCAGCAGCGCGCGGTTCTGGTGGATATACATCGCGAAGCGCAGACGTTTTTCCTGGAGCAGCTCGAAGGGACGCCGGAGGGGAAAGCGGCGCGGGCGTATCTCGAGGACCGCGGTTTAGATAAAGACGCGATCGCGTGTTTCGGTATTGGCTACGCGCCCAGCGGCGGCGATTCGTTGCTGCGTCATCTGAAGCCAAAATACAACGACAAATTGCTGGTGGATTCCGGAGTTGTCTCCCGCGACCAGAGCGCGGGACGTTTGTTCGACCGCTTCCGGCGGCGCATCACGTTTCCCATTTCAAACGAATCGGGAAAGATCGTGGCGTTCGGAGCCCGCGCGCTCGGCGACGACATGCCCAAATATCTCAATTCACCCGAGACGCCGATCTATTCCAAGAGCTACGTGCTGTACCACATGGACCGCGCGAAGGACGCGCTGCGGCGGCAAGACTTCGCAATTCTGGTCGAAGGGTACATGGATGCAATCGCGGTGGCGCGCGCGGGAATCAGCAACGTGGTCGCGAGCTGCGGCACGAGCCTCGCCGAGCCGCAGATCAAGCTGCTCGGGCGTTTCACGCGGCGCGTCATCGTGAACTACGACCCGGACACGGCGGGACAGACGGCCACGGAGCGGTCGCTCGCGCTTCTGCTCGAACACGATTTTGAAGTGCGCGTGCTCGCGCTGCCGCCGGTTGGCAACAAAAAGGCTGACCCCGATTTATTCATCCGCGAAATGGGGGCGGAGGCTTACCTCAAGTTGCTGAAGGAGGCGCCGCCGTATGTGGACTACCTGATTGCGCGAGCGCGGCAGATGGATTTGACGACCGGCGAAGGAAAGCTGCGCGCCGTGAATTTCCTCTTGCCGTACGTGCAGAAAATCCCCAATCGCATCCTCCGTTCGGAGTGGGCCACGCGCATCGCGCAACAGCTTCGCCTGGACGAACCCGTGCTGCGCGCGGCGTTGAGCAAAGCGGCGACCGAGCGCCGCAGCGAAGTAAAGACGCAGCCGGAACTCGTCGGACGCGCGGCCAAGCCGGTGGAGCGGCGGCTGATTCGCATGCTTGCGGATGCGGAAGGCTTCCGGCAGGAGCTCGCCAACCATCTGCAAAATGCTCATCTGTATCACGGCCTGGAGACGGAGAAGATTTTTGCAGCGCTGGTGATCGCCAGCCTGTCCGGCCAGCCTGTGCAGGCCAGCGAAGTGGGCGCCCTGCTGGAAGATCGCGACCGGCGGCTACTCTTCGAAATTCTGTTCGAAGCGGCCAGCGAGCCGACCTGGGAAGAGGCCATGAGCTGCATCGAGGCGCTCGAAAACCGCCAGGCCGAACAGGAGCTGGCCGACGTGCAACGCAGCATCGAAGCGAACCCAGCAGCCCCAGAAATGCGCGGCTTGCTGGAGAAAAAACAGGAATTAATGCGCCGGCTCGCCGCAACGAGGTGACCGTCGAAACGCTCTCCGATCCAAATTGGAGCGGCTAACTGCTACCAAGTGTTGATTCTAAAGAAGTTGCGCAGGACAAAAAGGACAAGTCGGGGACCGCGAATTTCGACGCAGTGCGGCACCGCGGGGGTCGCCCGGTCCCAAACCAAATGAATTTCTGCGCCTTGAAACATGGGTGACATTCCGGGCTACATGGAAGGCCCAGCTCGCCGACGCATCAGCCAGACCGAAAGTGCCAGCAGCGCCGCAGGCAGCCAAATCCAGAGGAGCTCGCTCTGGAGGACATCAAGACCGCGATTGGTGAAAAACCGCGCAACACCGATCGGTGACACCCGAATCGGAGTCCAAGGAAGAAAATAACGGTGATTGTCGAACGGGGCGAGGAAGGCGACTCCCAGACCGCCGTCCGTCATGGCGTCCAACAAGCCATGGCTGGCGGTTGCCAGAAAGAAATACACCCACATGGGGAGTCGGCCAAGGCCGGGCGCCGCTTGGCGAAATCCTGTGAGCACCACAGCGCTTGCTAGCAGAGCGGCGAAAAGAAGTGAGTGCGTGAATCCGCGGTGGCCCCAGAAGTCACCATAATGTATACCGAATCGGAATCCGATCACATCAAGATCGGGAATCACCGAGCAGAATGCGCCCATGACCCAAACTCGTTTTGGTGTGCCTGGACGGTAGAAACATGCTGCTATTCCGAGGGCTGCCACCGCATGTGAGAACGCTGATGCCATTCTGGTCTCTCCCTGCTAGGCGGTAGCGAGGTTAAACCCGAACGGCAAGGTCTTCCACAGATTTCCACGAATTAAAACATTGACGAGATGGGACTTAAACGTGTAGCGTAATAGGGTTTCGCGAGTAACGGTTTTGCCCTTAAACGCATCTATATTAAGTGTATTTAGAGGCAGGGGCCGGGCTCGAAAAGTGCGGGAAGCGGCGGGCAACGCACGGGGCCAGCGGCGGGCATGCGGCGCGGTGCAGAGTTATTCAAACAACAAAGCGAGCGATCTTCTAAGGGAAATTCTCCCGTGGTTTGCGCCTGCGCGCCAGCCTGTGCGTGTCTCTGCGAATGGACTTGGCCTCCGATATGCCAGGAAGTTTTTGGGATGGCGGTCAATTAGCGGGAGGAATTTGTGGCAGCAGTAGGTCTTGAAGAGAAATACGATGCGGTACGCCAGCTCATTGCGGTGGGCAAAGAGCGCGGCTACCTGCTCTATGACGAAGTAAACGATTCGCTTCCGGCAGAAGTCCATTCTTCAGAAGAAATCGACGATCTGCTCACAACCTTCGAGCGGAACGGCATCGAGATTTATGAGGATCAGGCCTCGGCGAAAGCCGCGCGCGCGGTGGAAGTTTCCGCGGAAGCCAGCGACCGCGACGTCGTCGTCAAGGACGATGCGCACTCCGACGAAGGCAGCAGCGATCTCGACCTGACACCCGGTTCGCTCGAAAAAACGAACGATCCCGTGCGCATGTACCTGCGCGAGATGGGCACCGTACCGCTGCTGACGCGCGAGGGCGAAGTCACCATCGCCAAGCGCATCGAGCGCGGGCAGCTGGTGGTGATGAAGTCCATCACCCGCTCGCCGATTGTCATCAAAGAGCTGATCGCCGTTGGCGACGATTTGCGCAAGGGCGTGCGGTCCATCAAAGAGATCGTGCAGTTTGACGATGAAGAGCTGACCGAAGAGAAAATCGCCAACAAAACCAAACAGACGCTCAAGTACATCGACAAAATTGCGAAATTGTACGAGACCGCCCTGAAGCAGGCCGCGAAGCTCGATAAGACTCTGAAGTCGAAGAAAAGATCCTACATCCGCGCGAAGTGGGAAGTGGCGCGGACGCGCGTAGAGATTTCCGTCGCCATTCGCGACATCGATTTCAATCCATTCGAGAAGAAGCGGCTGATCGACAAAATGCGCGGCACGGTCGAGCGGCTGCAGGCGCTGGAACGCGAAGCCGGGCGCTTGGAGCGGCGCGCGGACGTGGCCAAAGGCGAGGTCGCGGCGGAAGCGCGCAAGGAACTGCGCACGCGCCGCACCGAGCTGAAAGACATCGAGGAAGCCAGCGAAGTCGGGCTCACCGAACTGAAACGCACGCTGACCTTCATTCACCGCGGGGAAGCCGAAGCCGAACAGGCCAAGAAAGAATTGATCGAAGCCAACCTCCGGCTGGTTGTTTCGATCGCCAAGAAATACACCAACCGCGGATTGCAGTTTCTCGACCTGATTCAGGAAGGC
>QHZB01000375.1 GCA_003224525.1 Acidobacteriota bacterium
GTGAAAACCATGTAGGTCGCATTACAACCAAGTCGACTTCACTTCTGATTCTCTTCCCCGCGGCAATCCCCGCGCGAATTGCGGTATATTTGCCCGTATATTTAGGATAGAGGATCCCCGACGTTCTTCACGACCCTACGGACACCCATATGACACTGCGACCCGTCGGGTACCGACAAACGCCCCAGCAGTGACCGACCAATCGGTAGCGAGAAGCCGACTCAGGATTAATCCGCACCCCGGAGCCCGAATACCTCTGGTTAGCGCACAATTCGCAGTCAATGTCAGCCGAGGTGTGCGATTGGCGATTCGGGCGCCCAAAATCATGCACCGACCGCAAATCCTCTCGCATCGAAGTGCGTTAGGAGGAAGTGTTATGAAAGCAGCAGTCGTTCCCGCTGTCAGCAGTTCGTGGCAGATCAAAGACGTTCCGCAACCTCAACCCGGACCTAATCAGGTACTGGTGAAAATGCATGCCAGCGGCATTTGCTACACCGACGTACATCTGACGCTCGGACACTTTCCCGGACCATTTCCGCGAATCTTAGGCCACGAGCCAGTGGGCGAGATCGCTGCCGTGGCTCCCGACGTCACGACGCGGCAGGTGGGCGATCGCGTGGGTAGCGCCTGGATTCAATCCACTTGCGGGCGCTGCGAATGGTGCCAGCGTGGTCGCAGAATGTTCTGTCCCTACATGAAGGGCACAGGAATTGAGGCACAAGGCGGGCACGCCGAGTACATGCTGATGAATGCCGACGCAACCTATCTGATTCCTGACGAGGTTTCCTACGAGCAAGCAGCGACGATCTTCTGCGCGGGTTACACGGTCTACAGCGGGCTGCGCTGGGCCGATCCCCAGCCGCACGAGCGCGTGGCCGTGCTTGGAATCGGCGGCCTTGGACACCTCGCAGTGCAATACGCGAAGGCAGCGGCCGCGATCTCGGCGCGGATGAAATCGTCCGCGACGGCAAGAGCCTTGCCGCTGCAGGCGGTGCGGACATCATCCTCAGCACCTCCAATTCGGCGAAGTCCATGGTGGACAGCATTCAGGGATTACGGCCAGACGGCCGGCTGATCGCAATGGGCGCAGACGCGGAGCCACTTTCCGTCTCGCTGATGGATCTCATCATGAAGCGCATCCGCATCATCGGCAGCCAGCAGAACGGCCCCGAATATCTCTACGAAGCTCTTGATTTCGTGGCGCAAGGGAAAGTCAAAACCTTCGTCGAGACTTACCCATTGGCGGAGGCCGCTAAGGCCTACGAACGCGTTGCGGAGGGCCGGGCCCGGTTCCGCGCCGTCCTCACAATGTAATCGGCGATACGAGCAGTCACCGCCGTTTTCGGGCGGATCAACGGGCAACCCTTCCATAATCCGATAAGCGAAGGGTTGCTAACGATTTGTCCAGGATGCAAAATTGAATGTTAACGCGCTGTTTCAAAACGCTCTCTAGCATAAGGAGCATAAATCGTGATTTTCATGCGCGCGAGGCGCCATTCACAGCGATGGACGTTCGGGGGTGCGGGGAGTCGGATCAAGAGCAATAGTGAAAATGAGCAGACTGTCGAATAAAGTTGCCATAGTGACGGGCGCGTCCAAAGGCATAGGCGGTGGGATTGCAACGGCCTTGGGAGCTGCGGGCGCGCGCGTGGCCGTGAACTATTCCTCTGACCGTGAAGGCGCCGAACGCGTCGCTCAGGCGATCACCGACAACGGGGGCGAGGCGATCGCGGTAGGGGCCGACGTGTCCAAGACTGCAGATGTCGCACGGCTATTCGACAAGGTGGATTCCGCCTTCGGAAGACTAGACGTTCTGGTCAACAACGCCGGAGTATTCCGCTTCGGCGCATTCGCGGAGATCACGGCAGAGAGCTTTCATCTCCACTACAACATCAACGTTCTCGGGGCGATTCTCCCCGTGCAGGAAGCGATCAAGCGGTTCGGGGCCGACGGCGGGAGCATCATCAACCTCAGCTCTATCGTCGGCTCGCATCCGGTGCCGGGAGCCCTGCTGTACGCTTCCACGAAAGGCGCCATCGAAACGCTGACCAGGGGATTGGCGCTCGAATTGGCGCCGCGCAAGATACGCGTCAACGCCATCGCTCCCGGTCATACAGAAACCGAAGGCAATGTAGCCGCGGGGACCTTTGAGGGTGGTGCCGGCGCCGTTCTGGCTGGGAAGACGCCGCTCGGCCGGCTCGGCCGCGTCACGGATATCGCCCCGCTGGCGGTCTTCCTAGCGTCAGACGAATCAGCCTGGATCACCGGGGAGGTCATTCGTGCCGCAGGCGGTCTCGTTGTAGCCACCTGAGTGCAATGCGCTGACCTCGCAATAATACATTCGGGTGAACGCAGTCAGGACAACACAGACAGGAGAATCCTATGCAAGGACTTCAAGATGGCTACTTAGCTGAATATCGCAGCCTGAAACTGACTCGGGACTCCGAAGGTGTCCTGGTTGCTGAATTTCACAGCAACGACGGGCCATGCACTTTCACGGCACAAGATCATACGGAGTTTGTCGATGCCTTTTATCGGATTGCACAAGATCGAGCGAACAAGATCGTAATTCTGACGGGAGCGGGCGGCGAGTTTATTCCCTACATCGATTTTTCGTCTTTCGGCAACGTCGCCGATCCCGGCGTTTGGAGCCAGGTTCACGACGAAGGCGTTCAGTTACTGGAAAACATGGCCAATATACGCGTGCCGGTGATCGCGGCTATCGAGGGACGCGCTCATGTGCACTCTGAGTATGCCCTACTTGCCAGTGTGATTGTGGCAGCCGAGGGTGCGACCTTCCACGATGTTCCGCACTTCGCCGGAGGCATTGTGCCAGGCGATGGAATTTTTACTATCTGGAGTTATCGCGCTGGAGCAGGACGAGCGGAGGCTTTCTTGCTGAACCCACAGCCGCTGACGGCGCGCACTGCACACGAATGGGGAGTGGTTAGCGAGGTTGTGCCGAACGGTAAAGCGCTCAGGCGAGCGCAGGAATTGGCAGAACTGTACTTGAAGGCTCCGGAAGTAACGCGCCGCAACACACGCGTACACTTCATGCAGCCTTTGAAAGAACGCATCGTGCGAGAAGTTGGCTACGGACTGGCGCTCGAAGGAGCGTCAGCAGCCGATCTCGTCAAATCAATGCAAGCCAAGAGTGAACCTGTCGCTCGGAAAGGAAAATCCGCATGAAGAGCACCGAGACCTCTCCATCCGACCACGTTCTTAAGAAGTCGCAGGCGGAAGAATTTGATCTGGTGATTCTCGGTGGCGGCACGGGCTCGACCATCGCTGCGTGGACGTTTGCTGGCGAAGGCAACCGCGTCGCAGTCGTCGATCGCAAGTATATTGGCGGGTCTTGCCCTAATATTGCGTGCCTTCCGAGCAAGAACATTATCCATAGTGCGAAAGTTGCGGACTACTTTCGCCGAAGCAAAGAGTTTGGCATTGCTCACGATGGCTTCACGATTGAGATGTCGGGCGTCCAAGACCGCAAGCGCAAGATGGTCGTCGGCCTGAACGAGATGTATATGGAGAATTACCGGAAGACGGGCGCCGAGTTCATTTTGGGCACCGGGCGGTTCGTTGCTCCGACAACTGTGGAGGCCGCCCTCCCCGACGGGAGCACTCGTGAACTCCGCGGTACTAATGTGATCGTCAGCACCGGCACACGGGCCACATTGGAAGCTATTCCCGGTCTTGCTGAAGCACAGCCGCTCACGCACATCGAGGCGCTCGAATTAGGCCAAGTCCCCGAACATCTGCTCGTTATCGGCGGTGGCTACATAGGAGTAGAGCTTTCCCAGGCCATGCGGCGATTCGGCAGCAAAGTGACTGTGATTGATCGCAATGGACGATTGATGTCCAAAGAAGACGAAGACGTATGCGAGGGCCTTAACCGCCTGCTTGACGACGAGGGCATCGATGTTCATCTGAATACTCCTATCAAACGCGTGTCTGGAAAATCGGGAGATTCGGTGACCATTGCATTCGAACAGAATGGAGCCGATAAGACGCTGACGGGCACTCACCTGCTTGTCGCGACAGGGCGCACTCCAAACACCGAGGGACTTGGATTGGAGTTAGCCGGTGTTGAACTGACCGGCCGTGGATACATCAAGGTCAACGAGCGGCTGCAGACGACAGCACCGGGAGTGTGGGCGATCGGCGAGGTTGCGGGCAGCCCGCAGTTCACACACATTAGCATCGACGATTTCCGCGTGGTCCATGCCAATCTGACCGGCGGCAACCGCGTCACAACCGGCAGGCAAGTTCCATATTGTCTGTTTACGGATCCTGAGCTTGCTCGTATCGGTCTGAGTGAAACCGATGC
Organism: Acidobacteriota bacterium; assembly: GCA_003224525.1. Lineage (GTDB taxonomy): Bacteria > Acidobacteriota > Terriglobia > Acidiferrales > UBA7541 > Acidiferrum. The sequence goes on from QHZB01000375.1 coordinate 4,331, forward strand.
AAAGGTGACGGGAATCCCATATCGACTATTCAAGGTCCCGATGGAAGCCAACCTGCGTGCCCGCACACTTTCCGAAACGCGCGGCTTTCTGAAGACGCTCGTGGAGGCTGATAGCGATCGCATCCTCGGGTTCACGGCCTTCGGTGTCGGTGCGGGGGAGATCCTGGCCACCGTCCAGATTGCGATGGTCGCAGGGCTGCCCTATACCGCGCTGCGCGACGCGGTCCTGACTCACCCAACGCTGGTCGAAGGCCTCATACCTCTGTTCTCATCCGCGGCGTCAGCGCACAAAGTTGTCGACACAAGACCAGCCCAGACCTCCGCCGCATGAGGTGAACTGCAGCAACAATAAGAAACGCAGGAACTCGTGATCCGGTCGTTGCGCAACACGGATAATACCTCAGCCTCTCTGAAGGATTGCTTGTTGGCGAGTTTCGTCCGCTATAGAATTAAAGCTGCGACCGTCTGCAAAGCGGTTTGAGCAATTCTGCTCCAGGCTCGAAAAAGGTCCGCGCCCGCCCGGCGTAACACATCCTTGATGTCAGCGGACCAAGTGCTTCGATGCGTTTACCGTCCACGTGAATTTCTTCCGAGCGCGACGATACGACTGGTACGTGCCGGGGTCTGTTCCGCCGAGTCCATTATTTAGGTCCTTGCAGGTCGACACCATAAGAACCCAAAACATCCTGCAAGGTTACGATGCCTTCCAGTTTGTGCACGTCAGCGCGGCTGACAACTGGCAGGGTGTCCAACTGGGCCGCGCCCATGCGCTCCAACGCAAGATGAAGCGACTGGTCCACGTGGACGTGCGGAAAATCACGTGAATCAACAAGGCCACTCAGCGGTATTGTGGTGGCACCTTCGGCAAGAGCCTTCTGGAGACTACTCCGGCCGACAATACCCATTACCCCTCGCTCATCAACAACTGGCCAACTGCGGAATTGACTAGATTGTGTTTTTTCGAGAGCCTCTCCGACCGTCATCTGAGTGGCCAGAATCTCTGTGGCAGTGCGCATTGCTTGGATCACCCGGAGTTGCCCTTGTTGCTGACGTGTCTCGGCGTTTGGCAAATGAATGCCATCCTGACGCGCCAAAACATCGTAGATGGGCTGCCGTTGCAGCCGTGAGGAGATAAAGAAGCTCACCAGATTCGAAATCATAAGCGGAACGACGACCGCATAATCGCGCGTGATTTCAAAAATCATGACGACGGAGGTCATCGGCGCCCGCACAATACCAGCAAATGCGGTTCCCATTCCCACGAGGGCATACACACCTGGAGTCGCGACATAGGTCGGCAATAAGCCGTGGGCCACGTTGCCCACGATTCCACCAAGCATCGCCCCAATAAACAAGCTCGGTCCGAAAATCCCGCCGGCGTTGCCCGAGGCATAGCTTATGGTCACGGCCAGAAACTTGAGAATTAGGAGCAGAACCATCAGTCTGACCGCCATCCCACCGTTCAACGCGTCACCAACATGCTTGTAGCCCACACCTAATACTTGAGGCACAAACCAGCCCATCAATCCAACCACCAAGCCGCCTGCCAGAGGCTGGAGCCATACGGTTTTTCGGGGGAATCGCAGAAAGCGCTCGCGCATACCGAGAAGAAGTTTCGTGAAAACCACCGACACCAGGCCCCCAGCTACTCCTAGAACGGCGTACACCACAAACTCCAGCGGACTCACCAGTTGATATTGCGGCACCTGAAAAAGCGGGTCATTTCCAAGCAGCAGGCGCAGCATCGCCCAGGAAGTGGCGGAGGCCAGAACCACCGACCCCAGCACCGGCGCATGAAGATCTCCTACGACTTCCTCGAGGGCGAACAGGACCGCCGCTAGAGGTGTATTGAACGCCGCAGCGATCGCTGCTGCTGCTCCCACTGGCAGGAGCGCCTTCACTTTCTCGGGGCGCAACCCCAGCTTACGACCTAACACGGACGCTAGCCCCGCGCCCACTTGAACCGCGGGGCCCTCGCGCCCCAGTGGGATTCCACTTGCCAATGTCGCTGACGTACAGAAGAATTTCCCCACAACGGTGCCCAACGTTATGCGACCTTCCCGGGCAAACAGGGCAGCTTTTGTTTGAGGAACACCGCTGCCACGAGCTTCCGGAAAGTAGCGGAACAACAGATAACCCATCCCGAGGGAGCCGGTCAGCGGAACCAACAGCCGCCGCCAAGCTGCGCCGCCCCCGGGGTACAGTCGTGCGCCAAATCGCTCGGTGAGCAGAATGAAAGCAACAACGATTGCGCCCACCAATGCCCCTATCAACAACGTCAGGACCAGGAAGACTTGTTCGTCGCGTTCCTGCAAAAGAAGGGTCCACTGTCGCGCTGGTGCTTTCCACCAGGCCGCACTGGGCTGTTCTTCGGCTTCCTTCATCGCTGGCAATTCTCCGTGCATTAGCATATCTCAGTGACGAAACAACTATCAGGCGGCCGTGATGCGACTTTCACATTCACGCCGCTTTTGCATCGTCACCATTGTCAAGTTTGAGGATTCTTACGAGGGGCTTGATTGTAAGTCCCTGCACTAGAAATGGAAAAGATGACCACGCCGAACGTCAAGTTTAAGATTTGCTCGCGACAAGGAAACGCGGCGGTCAAGCTCAGCGCAAGAGCGAGCGCCAGTGCTCCGCGAAGTCCGCCCCATACTGCTACATGCTGCCAACGAAGCGGCATCTTCTCCGCGAAACGATTGCTCAAAGGCACGAGCAGATAGATCGAAAACGCGCGCCCTAGAAACACGGCACCGATGGCCAACAGTACGGACGCCCAATTCTGTAGGAGTTCACGCACATGGATTTCCAGGCCAATCAAAAGAAACACGAGAGAATTCATGACGAACGAAATGTACGCCCAGAATTGACTCCATCGCAGTACGTGTGCCAGCACTCATGCCTCTTTTCGCACCAAAGTTCCCCAGCATCAGCCCCGCAGATGCTGTCGCTATCACGCCTGACAGGTGCAGGTGAAGCGCGAGCAGATAGCTGCCGTATGCAAGGATGGTTGTCAGAGTAATCTCAATCTGCGGATCATCCACCGTCCCGGTAATGCGGCTCGCCAGGTACCCTAGAGTTGACCCCAGACTTCTCGATACCTTTTTGGCACGGTCAGCTTTTCCGCAACGATAGCTCCGAACAGGATGCCAAAGAGAACGACCGCAGTTCCATCGTTGAGAAGGCTCTCTCCTTCCATGATCAGGGACAACCGCTTGCGTACCCTCAGATCCTTGAAGATGGCCAGCGCAGAAATGGGGTCCGTGGCAGAAATGATGCCCCGAAAAGAAGTGCAATGAGCACAGGCAAACCGATCAACCAATGCCTGCGTTGGCGAGTAGCAACAGAGGTACGGAATTGCGAAGCAGCTCCCGCACGTCCAGCTTCACGCTGCCTTCGAAGACCAGCGCCGGAAGAAACAATATCAAAATCACATCGGGCGTCAGCCAATCGGGACGGTGACCGGGTTGAAGCGGCGACAAGATAGGATGCTGAATGACTCCGAGGAGCAAGCCGCCCAAGACGAGGGACACCGTATAGGGAATCCTCAGGCGTTACGCCAGCATCGCGATGATCGCGGCAACGATGAGCAGCCAAACCAAGAATTCTATGCCCGAGGTTGGCGTCATCTCAGAAACGTCCGACATTGCAACTGCTCGGATTCGTTAACGAACGCTTGGCGCATTGCCACTCGCAAAAGCACCTCTGACCTGTGGACGAAGAAGATACACGAGCAGAGCCCCAGCAATTACGAAGCCGACGCTGCCTCTAAGGAGATCACCCATGAAGGCGTTCACCAGATCTCCCAAGACTTGGGTTGCGATGATGGCAACTGCCAGTCGCCACCCCCAAAGGCGACGCTTGAACCAGGCCGTGCCAGCAACTGCCATGGTTGCACCGAGCAAGAGTAGGGAATTCCGACTGTTTTCCCGAACGGTGCAAGCTGTCTGTGCGCAGGCGCATTAAGAGCCCACATGCGGTCAAGAATCGTGCCCCGCCAGATCAGGGTGGCTCCGGCGAGTGAGGCCATGGTTGCTCCGAAAAAAAGGAAGATGCCCATAGCTGTGATTCCGGTGTGTGATTCCTCTGGACGAACATTTCCAACTCACGTGGAGAACAACCCCGCGCCCGATGACTATAACTCGGAACGTTTTCTGTTCACTTCTCATTCGAAGCGAGGCGCCATGTATCACGATCGGTACTTGGGGTTTGGCAGACGTGCTCGGTTATCGTGTGCAAGCTAGAAGTCTGCGATGAGGCCGACTCCTGCTGAGAAGCGGTTGGCGCAAGCGTAGAGCGAAACGACAAGAACGGTCTCCAGGATTGCGGCATCGTCCCAACCCGCTGCGCGGAGACGATCAACGTCTGGCTTCTCGATGTCCGCGGGGTGGCGCGTGAGCTTATCGGCAAACCGGAAGAGCTCCATGACCTTAGGTTCGACGGACGCACTCGTGTAGTCGAGTGCCAGCTTCCGCGATAACGACTTGTCGATGCCCATCCGACCGAGAATCTCTAAGTGCGCGGCAAGGCAATAGTTGGATAAATTGATGCCACTGACGACCAGCGCCACCTGCTCTTTGATTTGCTTGGGGAGAACTCGCTGCTCAAACATAACGTGCGTGAAAAGGTTCACCTGGTCCTGAAGCAATTGGGGATCGCGTCCGAGGGCCAGAAAGTAGTTGGGTACAAAGCCCCAGTTTTCACCGAGGAATTCATAGATGCGCTTTACTTCAGGACTGGCTTGGTCTTTGGAAACAGCGGGAATCCAAGACATAAATATCCTCCGGGCATTGGCGAACTGCGGAACTCAGCGGGCGTGAAAACTGACCTGAAAGCGCCGCTGAGCGTTTTGGGGGATGATACCAGATTCGGGGCTTGTAACTGTCTTCGCAGCAACGGCAACACGCGGAAGTGGTCTAAGAAAACCACTGGGGCTCAGGAAGTTAGAGCTGAAACTCCGGTTTCGGATCGCGGGACGCCTTGGCGCCGGGTATCGACGGGAGCTGGTACGCGCCGCCACGGTCCTTCATTTGACGTGCATCGCGGAGAAAGAAAAGGCCACGGTTGCGGACGAGCGCGGAACAGATGCGCGCGAAACATGTTCATTCAGGGGAGAAAGGGCGGCCAAGACCGGTAGCTGACACGTGACGCAGGAACCTCCACAAGACCATCCAATTGTCGTGAAGTTATTCGGTCGATCCGGATCGACCGCTGCTTACGCGATTCGTGATTTCCTCCAACGCAGTGACGTCCCGTTCGAATGGCATCATCTCGGCCTCTCCAACGAAGAAGAATGCACAGAGAAAATTACTTGTTCTGGTGACCGTTGCCATCAGGTCAAACTGTTAACTCATGCGCTCGAGCGCTAGTAAAATGTCGCTTATGTTTCTGCTGACTTGGCGGTTCATCGCATTCCTCCTGGCAGCGCTCACGTTGGCAATGGCCTTCTGTCACCTACTGGAAATGGCGCCGAAGATGAAGGATGACGCGGCACTGTACAGAACCGTGCAGCAGACGGTCTACCGCAACTTTGGAGTTCCTCTCGGTGCGGCAATCGAGACGGCCGCAGTGATTTTTACCATCGCGCTCGCGACACTCAATCGGAAGGGCGGATCAGCATTCTATCTGACAGCAATTACGGCGTCGTGTTACTTGGTGGCATTCGCCATCTGGTTCGTACGCGTGTCACCCACCAATGCCGAAATCAACGAGTGGACGACCACGTCCGTGCCAGCGAATTGGACGCTGTGGCGCAATCGGTGGGAGCGGTCGCACGCAGTACGCGCCGTTCTCTTTCTGGTCGGATTTAGTACTCTGATTCTCTCTGCTCTCGTCTGATGACACGGCGAAGTGCGGTGCCTTCCCGCTAGCTCCATGGCAATTCATTTTACCTTTTGGCGAAGCATTACTTGGTGGTCATTGAGCGACCTCCTATTGTTGGTAGGCTTGGGTTGTTCGGCGGACGCCTTCGGCGTAAGAAGTCGGCTGAAAGCGGAACGCCGTCGTGAATTTTGTTGAATCGAAGATGTAGTCGAATTCGTACTG
>QHZB01000500.1 GCA_003224525.1 Acidobacteriota bacterium
TCGCTCCATTTTGAATTCTGTCGTCACACCTGTGAAAATATCAAAAGCCCTGGCCGATGAGACTCGCCTGCGAATTTTCGAGGCCATCTCAGCAACCGACCACATCAACAGCAGCGAGATCGTGTCGATGCGTGGCGTGAGCCCGGCAACCGTCTCTCACCATCTCAAGATTCTGAGCGAAGCTGGGCTGATCATCTGCCGGTCGCGCCAATCGGTCGGTAGAACCTCCTGGAAATACCTAGACACTCCATCGGCGCGTTCTGATGGATCGCTTATTGGCGAGTTCCGATCTCTACAAAATCACGGCAACTTCCTTCTATTTAAAATAGCGCGGAAGCTGGTTACGGTCGGGCCGGAGCAAGCGAAGCCCTATCGCCGTTTACTCTTGCTCCCGAAACACCTGTCCGTAGGTCTTGCCATACGGATAAAAGCGATCATGTTCACCCCGTTCCCAAGCGGCTTTCAGTTCGGGCCTAGTGATGTCCCAGTCCGGACGGCATTTCCTCAACACAGCACGCAAGTCTTGCCGAAGCTCTTCGATGGTCGGTCGGCCAAAAAACCAGTAGCCATTGTAGATCTTGAATATAACGAGACCAGGTTCGAGGACGATGACATGTGGGATCATCGGATTGTGCTCGGGGTCCGTGTACTCGGCGATCTCGAGATCTTTCTGAACCTTGCGTCCCGGATCGGATAAAAAGGTCCAATGAGCGCCGACACCGTCGCGGTACTCATTCGTCAGAAGCATGTTGTCGGTACTGATTGTGACCAGGCGGCAGTAACCGACTTCCATCTCGTGGTCAAGTTGTACCAGACCCTCGGCCTGACGCCTATCTTTTGGGCAGTATCCTCCCCGGCTGAGCACAAGGATCATGGGATCTGGCCCCTGTAGATCGGAAAGCTTTCGACGTTTGCCGGTGTGATCGGTCAGCTCATAATCGGGAAATAGCGCGCCAGGTACAATGTCCGCTCTCATGCGGTTCAACCTCCTCAAAGACAATGCGACATATCTGCTTTTTGTCGGCCACTCGTTTAGGTCGGGAACTTGTCCCCGAACATTGGCTGACCACTCTTTGATTGTTCTTGTGTGGCCTCGTCTTCGATCACATCCCAATGCTCGACCAGAATGCCATCCTTGACGCGAACGATGTCCGCCGCAATCCAGTTCACCGGCTGGCCGAAGCCCGAAAATCGCCCGTGCACGATCACAAATTCTTTTTCCGCCACAATCGTTCCCGGTTCGTACTTCAGCGTCGGAGGGATGCTCTTGATGAGCTTAAAGAGGCCGTCACGACCAGGTTCGATATGGGCGCTGTGCTGGATGTAGTTGGGCGACCAATAGCGCTCAGCCGCTGCGTAGTCTCGCTTATTAAACAGCGTGTCGAAAGCTTCAAGTACAAGCGCTTTATTTTTCGATTCAATCGTCTGATTCATTGTACCTCTCCTAATATCTCGGTATGGCGTCACGCCTTCAGAAGAGAGTCGCGTGTCTGAACCAAGAAACGCGACGGCCGAGGAAATTACTGGGCTGTCTTGCCGCCGTCCACGAGGTACGAGGCACCTGTGATGAACGACGCCTTGTCGGATGCGAGAAACATGATGGTCTGGGCGATCTCTTCGGGTCTCCCTACTCGTTTGAGCGGGACGGTCGCCGCCAGACCCGCCTTTCTCTCCGCAGTGCCGGTGAAGCGGTTTAGCATGCCAGTCTCGATTGGACCTGGGGCCACCAAGTTGACGCGTACCGCGGAAGAGGCGGCTTCGAGTGCCGCCGATTTGGTGAGTCCTTCGACCGCATGCTTGCTCGCCGCGTATACGGACGCGCCAGCAGCACCGGTATGGCCGTACGTGGACGACACGTTAACGATGCTACCGTGTCCCTGGACAAGCATCACGCGCATCTCGTGCTTCATGCTGAGGAGCGAGGGCCAGGGCTGCTCTCGCGCAGTCGACGTCGTTCTGCACGGCGGGCGCCCCGCTCAGCCCGATCGCCCCGACAATTTCTCCGTCCACCTTAATGGGAAACCCTCCACCCCAAGCCGCCACGCGCGAAAGCGTGGGGATGCCAGCCAAAAGCGACGGGTCGCCTTTGATAAAGTTGAAAAAGTCCTGCGTGGAGACGCCGAAGAGAGCTGTGTACGCTTTGTTCAGCGCCATCTCGATGCAAAGGATCGGGGCCCCATCCATCCGGCTGAATGCCTTGATGCCGCCATCTCAACTGCCATATCGGGGTAAGCAGCAAAAAAAGCAGGCAGCTTTGAGCATGGTCCTCAAATAAGGGTCTCCTTCTTTACTGATGTGCATCTGCGGCTGGCTCTCTCCGGAGCCCCTGCGCCCAGGGCGCAACCCGACAAAACAGCCGACGTCGCGACTCTTTGGGAACCGCTGCGGATCTTCCAGGGTCAGGACATACGTCAGCGCGATCTGCGTTCCTACCCCCTTCACCTGTTTGATCAGCGCGACTTGCGGGTAGCTCTCCCTGCGATTTTCTCCATCCGTACGTCGTATTCCTTGGTGCGCTCGTTTAACGATTCGATTTCTTTGAGCAGCGGCTCTATGACCTCTAGCAACTCCACGCTCAATTCAGCAGCCAGCTCCCGGCTCACTTGCTGCGTGCCACACTTGTGCAGCCGCTGGCCATAAGACTTTGCCAACCCGCGCGCCGCGTTCAC
>QHZB01000233.1 GCA_003224525.1 Acidobacteriota bacterium
CGTACTTCAGGCACCGTCCATCATCGGCAATAACAATGTTGCGACCGCCGGCTCCGTCGGACTCTTTGTCTATGACGGCGATCCGGTGAACTACGACTTCGACAATTTCCTGGCGCGCCGCTACACCCAGCCTGAGCCGGCGACCGCCGTCGCCGCCGAGTCGGCCAATGCCTTGTCACCGTTGTATGGATCTCGCGAAAACATCGTCGCCAACCAGCCGACGCTCAACCTGCGCTATCTACGCGATGTGACTTTGAGCGCCCCGACGTTGGGAATTTCAGAAATCACTCTGAACTGGACGTTCCCGATTGGCTCGACAAACGCCAACTATGACGGAGTGTTGTTCGCTAAGCAGGCAGGAAGCGTTGCGCCGTCTTTTGCTCCCGCGGATGGAACGGTTTACAACACCGGAGCGCAGCCCGTTGCGGGACAATTCATCGCCGCTAACACCGGCGCGTTCCCTACCGTCAGCGCCTTTGATGAAAATGGAGACAACAGCATCGTCCTTCCGGGCACGCAGTACGCCTACAAAGCCTACACCCACGATGCCACGGCCATTGCAGGAGCGGCTTCTCCTGCTGCGCCTCACTATTCTTTCGGCAACACCTCGACGCAAACCAACACCACGGTGACCGGCGGGGGCGCGAACAAGAACTGGAGTTACAAAACGGGCGCAACGACTCTGGCAGCGCCCGCGCTGGATCCCGGGAATATTGTTCTTACCGGTGGAAACGACAACACCATTCACGCCATGTCCGTGACCAACGGCCAGCGCAATTATCAGCCGGGTGGAACCTCAGGTCTTACTGGCGGAGCGATCCAAGGACGGCCTCCCCTGATCGCTGCGGGCGACACATCCAACCCTACTTGCAAGAATGTCTGCGCGGTCACTTATGTGGCTGCAGGCGACGGCACTGTTTATGCCTTCCGCGCAGACACAGGCGCCTTGCTGTGGCAAACCGCCGTGCTGACAATTGGCGCCGGCAGCGGTTTCCTGGCGGCCCCAGCGGTCCAGGTGAAGTCGTTCAGCGGCGTGGGTTACCTCAATGCTTTTGACCTCGTCATCGTTGCCACGCGAAATGTTGGTGCGGGGAGCACAACCAACAATAGAGTTTTCGGGTTGAACGGAAACACCGGCGCAACGGTTTGGACATTCAATCCGGGAAACATGGACATCGCGAACGCCACCCCATATATCGATTACGTGAACAACATGGCCTGGGTCGCGAGCCGCTCCATTGGTGGTATCGGCCAGCCCAGCCTTTGGCAAATCAACACCAATACTGGAAGTCTATCAGCGTCCTTCAATCTGAACGATATCGACCAGGCGCCGACGCAAAACTTCGACGGCCGTGTGATCTACGTCACGCCCAACAACGGCCAGCTCTACGCCGTGCGTACGGATATCAGTAATTGCGCCCAGAGCAGCGCCGCTCTCGGCGTCACTCCCTTGGGTTTCCCCATTCCCATTCAAACCGCGGCCTTGAACGACGATGTGTTCTTTTCCACTTCGACCGGGGTATCCAAAATTCACGTGGTCTACCCGTTGGCGGCGTGCGCTCCGGTCACGTTTACCGTTTCACCCGGCGGATGGGTGAATCCCGCGATTACGAACCCTTCGTCCCTCATGTTCACTCCTCCGCCGCAAGCCGAATTCATGTACGTTGCTTCTTCGGACGGGCATTTGTACAAGATCAATCCGACAACCGGTGCGAACGCCGCCAATCGCCTCATTAATGCCGGCGCGACGATCGGCGACCCGAGTTTTGACACCGTTATTCAGAAATTCTATATGGGCGACTCGACCGGCCACATCTTCTCGTTCGATTTGTTTTAAGCGGCTGGGCAGGGAAGCGCAGGCTTCTTTCTAACTTCTTTCGGCTTTGCCCATGAGCAAGCCGCGCAGCCCGAGAAGCACCAGGCGCGGCTGACGGCGCACCACGTTCCACAACAAACGAGTGGACTCATCACGGTTGATCTCGCCGAGCGATTGCCGCGTTGAAGCGTCCAGCAGATCGACCAGCTGTGAATAATCCTTCTGCTCAAAATGGTGCAGCGCGCGGCGGATCAGCCAGTGCGTTCGCAATTCACGCCGCAAGGACAGAAGCTCTTGGCTCTTGCCATTCTGCAAAAGTGCCTGCGAGACGCCGAGCGCGCCGCGAAAGCCGGTGACGATTCCTCCGACGGTTGAAACTTTGACCTGCGCAGCCGCGTCACCCACCAGATAAACTTCGCCGTTCCCGATTTGCCGCCGTACCGGCACCCAGCCGCGATAGACCGGGATGCGCGCGCCTTGCCATTCGAGCGGCTCCAGATGCTTCTTTTCGAGGAAGCGTTCGAAGCAGCGCTTCGTGTCGCTACCGTGCTCGCCGATCACGCCGAGCGCGCCGCGTTCCGCCGATTCGGGGATCAACCAGTAAAAATAGGGCGTATCATTCGGCACGAACCAGACGCGGGTCGTATCCGGACGGCAATCTTTCGGCAGGCGCACGATGGCTTGAACGAGTGGCACGGTCTCGATCGTGGGCCAGCCGGAAGCGCGCGCCACGCGGCTCGCGGCCCCGTCCGCGCCAACCACGCTGTCCGCGTGCAACTCCTCGTGCTTGCCGCCTGATTCCACCTCCAGCCGCAAGCCGCGCGCATTCGGACCGATTCCCAGGAAACGCGTGTCGAACGAGAGCGCCGCGCCGGCTTGTTGGGCCTCGCGGGCCAGCGCCGTAATCAGGCGCGAGCGCTCAATGATGAGATCGGGCTTGGTCAGCGTGACTTGCGCCGAACGACCATCAGTGAAAAGCTCGAAGCGGTGAATCTCGTTGATGATGCTTTCGCGGGCGGAGGCGCCCATCTGGTGGCGGAAGTGGTCCGTAACAATCAGCGTCCGGGCCGCAGGCTCGAATTGCGGTTTTGACTCCAGCACGCGCACACGCCTGCCGCCGCGGGCCACGCTCGCGGCGGTGAAGAGTCCCGCCGCGGAGCCGCCAACAACGATAACTTCGCGGTCGCTTGGTCCACGCCGATGCTGTGCTTCTGTGTTTTCCACAGTTTCCGTGCTTCCCAAGGGTGTGCACTCCCTGCAAATTCTATCCGTCAGGGATCCCACGCCAAAAAATTTGCCTGCTTCCCGCTCGACCCGTGTGGGACTGTTCGACGTGTGAGTGAGAGGGCGCCCGGTAAGTATAGCGAATCCACCATCGAGGACCAACACGCGGAGAGTTGCAAAACCACCGATGGACATTGCTTTCGAATCGGCAGGTTGTCCTAGGAATCAGCGGAGGCCTTGCCGGTCTGGCGTTCATAAGGCGCGCGCTCAAGATACGCGACGCCGGCAAAAATGACGCCGAGGGCCAGAGCTCCAACGAGGAAAGCCACTCGCGCGGAAAGATAACTGACGAGCAGGGCTACGCCGCCGCCAATGGCGCCGAGCAGATACAGCGTGAGGACGGCGCCGCAGTGGCCCAGACCTAGATTCGAAAGTCGGTGAGCCGCGTGGTCCTTCCCGGGTGTGGCGAAGGGCAGCAGCCCACGCCGCGAGCGGGAAATCGTTACCAGCGTGGTGTCGAAAATAGTCACGCCCAGGATCAGAATCGGCGCAAGCCACGCGGACAGATGATTGGAGTTCTCCAGGCGCAGTTTTAGGCCCAGCGTGGCCATCAGGTAACCGAGAAACATGGCGCCGCCATCGCCCATGAAAATCTTCGCGGGTTTAAAATTCCAGCGGAGAAACCCGGAGGCTGCGCCGAGAACGGCGGCAGCCAGCGTGGTAACCAGCGTTTGGCCGTTCAAGTAAGCCAGCGTGGCGAAGAAAACGGAAGCCATGGCTGCGACGCCTGCGCACAAGCCGTCCATGTGATCGAGGATGCTGAACGAGGCCGTAATCCCCACCACCCAAACAACCGTGATAGCGGCGTCCAGAAAATCCCCGCTGCGCCCCCCCACGAGCACGCTGAAAACCTGTGCGCGAATTCCGCTGACCAGCAGGATCGCCGCCGCCAGCGGCATGCCCACAAATAGTTTGACCTGATGATGCAGCAACCCTTGGTCGTCGAGAATGCCAACACCCGCGACGAGCGTCGCGCCGATGAGGATGCCCACAATCTGGGCGCGAGCAGCTCCGTTGAAGGCGAAGAGCACCGCGATCACCACCGCGGCGTACATCGCCAGGCCGCCAAGAAGCGGGATTGGCGTGACGTGAACTTTGCGCGGCCCCGGCAGATCGACCATTCCAACGCGCAGCGCAAGGGCGCGCACGGGAACGACCAGCATCAGCGATGCAAATAGCGCGATGAAAAAAGCGAGCAGGTCTGCGGCCATGCAACCTCGTTTATCAAATGAGCCGAATCCGGCCAACCTGTTGCCGGTGGCTCACGTGATCCTCGCCGGATGGGGGGTCCGGCTCCCAAGTCGAACTAACAGATAGCTGCCCCGCACAGCCTAAACACAATACTGCGATTTTAGTTTCGCTTCAATCGGGATCGTCCGGCATGCGCAAAATTGCACACTTTGCGCGATGTCTCTGATGCAGGCAAGATCCACTCCACTCCGTCGGCGAATTTCGTGGTTCAGCGCTCCGTCAACATGCGCGTGAAGATGCGCTTCACTTGCTGCTTGTCCCGTGTGGCGTAGTACCAGTCGATGGTGCGTTTGAGGCCTTCGCGGAAGAGAACTTTTGGTTCCCAACCAAGAAGTTTCTTGGCGAGAGAATTGTCAGCAACCCGGTTCAGAGGGCCTGTGGGCATATCCGGGCGGAGCTTGATGTCGGCTTGATGTCCGGTGAATTCGCACACCATTTTGGCGCAATCGATAACGCGGATACGTTCCATCGTTCCGAGGTTAATCGCCGTGCCGTCGTTGATCTTCTCCCCGGCCAGGATCGTGCCCTCGACGATGTCCTCAATGTAGGTCCAGTTGCGGATCTGTGTGCCGTCGCCCCAGACTTCGAAAGGGTTCTGCCTGAGGAACGCGCGGGCAATCATGGCGATGACGGCGTGATTCTCCACCCCGCGCGGGCCATACACCGTGAAGTAGCGGCAGGAAGAGGCTCCCATTCCGTGCTCCTTCGCGTAAGCCTGCAACGTGAACTCTCCCATCAACTTGGCCCAGCCGTAGGTATTGTCGGCATCATTTGGGCCTTTGGTGAGGTCTTCGGTGAGGTAGAGTTCTTTCTTGGTGTCCGATTGCAGAAAATTCGGATACACGCAGCCGGAAGAAGCGAACACCACTTTTTTTACTTTGGCTCTGAGCGCTTCCGCAAACACCAGACCGTCGAGGAAAAAATTCGACGCCGGCCCGGCTTGGTGGAGCTCCACGTAGCCGCGCCCGCCGTGATCCGCGGCGAGATGGAAAACGGTGTCGACGTTCTCTATCGCGGCCCGGGTCACGCCGGGTTCCCGCAAATCGGCTTGCAGAAAATCGACCTTGCCCGTGCCGAGATGCTGGCGAATGTTGTCGAGATGCCCGCTGCTCAAGTCATCGACGATGCGAACTTTTTTCGCGCCTCGCGCCAGCAGCTGATCGGTAAGCGTCGAGCCGATGAACGATGATCCGCCAGTCACTAAAACGGTTTTTCCAGCCCAAAATCCATCCGCCGTCTTCACGCTTGTGTTTCCCCCTTGATTTTCTAGTCGACCGTCAAGTGATCGATGATTTTCACGAATTTTTGCAATTCCTTGACTCTATCATAATCAGGAGCGGCGGCCCGCGCCGCCTCGCCCATGGCCTTTAACTTACTTGGATCGGAAGCCAGTGCGCGCACGGCTTTGACAACTTCTCCGGGGAGATCCGGATCCGCGGCTACCGCGAAGCCGCGCTGAATCCCTAGCGACACGGCATCCGTCTCTTTCGGCGCCACCGCGACGATGGGTTTTCCCGCCGCGAGAATCCCGTACATTTTGCTGGGCACCACCACGCCTTCCAGGCCCCGTTTCACGGTAATCACGTGTGCATCGGCGGCCGCGAGCACCGACGGAATCTTGCTCGCTGGGAAAAACTCCAGAAAACGGATATTGCCGGAACCCTTGGCCGCAGCTTCGATTTGCGAGCGCTGCGCGCCGTCACCCACGAACACGAGACCCACACCGTCGCCCGCCAGCAGGCGCGCGGCCGTCACCAGCGTGTTCCACGCGCCGTAGAAACCAAGGTTGCCGGCGTGAACGAGAACAAACGAAAAACTCCCGCGGATCGCGCGGAAAACTTCGGGATCCAGCGTTGGAAGCGGCGTATGCTGCGTGAGGATTTCGCTTCCATCGCGGACGATCACTACGCGGGAAGGTTCGACGCCTTTGGCGATAATTCGCGCGCGCATGTCTTCGCCGAGAACGATCACGCGCGTGGCGCGGCAGAGCGCCCAGCGATGAAGTTTTTCCCAGATCCTCGCGATCCTGCCGGGTTCGACGATCGAGCCTCCCACGGCCATGTCCGGATACATGTCCCGTATGTTGTAGACGTACGGCTTGCGTTTCAGCAGGGCGACGATCGCGCCGACGATGCCCTGAAACGGCGGATCGGTCATGGCCACGACGGCGTCCGAAGGCACAAAGAGCGCACCTGGAATCGCCAGCGCGACGTAGCTGAGATAATTCAGCACCCGTTTTTTCATATCGAAGCGCGGAAAATCCGTTGAGCCGACACGGATGATGCGTGCCCGGCCCCCAATTTCCGTTTGGTACGGCCGCCACGCGCGGCGTTCGGTCGGATCGTAGGAAGGCCGCCCGCACAGCACCGTCACGTTGTGGGAAATGGAAACGGCATCCACGACGCTCTGCCCCATCGTCGCGGTCGCGGAAGTGTCCGGCGGGTAATAAAGATTGAGCAGCAGAATGCGCACGGAAAGATTGTACAGAGTTCCGGCTCTCCGCGGAGCGCGGTCGCCTAGTGGTTTTCGGCAGGTTTTTTGAAGATTGGCGCAGCGGCCCGATTCAGTTCATGGGCGGTTGGTTTCTTTTTTGGCGGCTTCTTGACTTCGCGTTTTCGTGCGTCTTTGTTTCCCATGCCCGATAGCTTGCCACAGTTCGTTAACTCTGGCTAGAGGAAGTGAATTCCAGACTTGACGATCGAAAGTTAAGGGCGCGAGACGAGCAAGTCGCCGAGGACCAGTGCATCCATCTGCGTGCGCAAGAAGCAATCGATCGCTTCTTCGGGGCGGCAGACGATGGGCTCGTTGTCGTTGAAGGAAGTGTTGAGCACGACGGGCACGCCGGTAAGATCGCGGAAAGCGGAAATGAGCGCGTGATAGCGCGGGTTGGCCTCGCGCGTGACCGTTTGCAGCCGACCCGTGCCATCCACATGCGTCGGCGCGGGGATCTTGTCGCGTTTCACTGCGCGCACGGAGTAGGCCAGGGTCATGAACGGCGAGGGGTGCGACTTCTCAAAATACTCCGCCGTGGCTTCCGCGAGGATGGAAGGCGCAAACGGGCGAAAGATTTCCCGGTGCTTGATCCGGCGGTTGAGAATTTCTTTCATTTCCGGACGGCGCGGGTCGGCGACGATGCTGCGATTGCCAAGCGCGCGCGGTCCCCATTCGGCGCGGCCCTGAAACCAGCCGAGAATTTTCCCGTCCGCGATGATTGCCGCGGCGCGGCGGGAAAGTTCCTCTTCGCTCAACTCCGCGATGGAATAGCCACTTTGTGCCAGGCCGTTCGAATCGATCGCGCGGTGAATTCCTTCGCGCGTATATCCAGGTCCCCAGTAAGCGTGATCCATCACGAAGGAGCGCGGCTTGCCGAGTTTCTGATGCCAGACGTAGTACGCGGCGCCGACTGCTAATCCCGCGTCTCCCGCCGCCGGATGTACGTACACCTGTTCGAACGGCGTGGCATCAAAGATTTTTCCATTCGCGACGCAATTGAAAGCCACGCCACCGGAAAGACAAACGGCCTTGAGCCCTGTTCGCTCCGCAAGTTTTTTCAACATGCCGAGATAAACTTCTTCGAGCCGCGCTTGCAACGAACAAGCCAGATTGCGGTGCCGCTCCTCCAGCGCTTCTTCGGGAGCGCGAACCGGCCCCAGGCGCTTCGCCATTTCATCAGAAAACATTTTGCCGAGCGCTGGCGTCTTGTCGGCTTCGGCCCAGGACATCTCCGGGCCGCTGCGGTGATGCGAGAAGTAATCCAGCCCCAGGCGGAAGCCGTTCCCGTTGGAGCGGCCATCAAAACGCACGATGTCGCGGAATACGTCGAGCTGCTCCGGGTGGCCGTACGCGGCCAGCCCCATAACTTTGTACTCGTCGCCAAATTTCAGGAAGCCAAGATACTGTGTCACCGCGCTGTAAAACAGTCCCAGCGAATGCGGAAAAGCTACCGCGCCGTCGATCCCCATGCGGTTGCCTGCGCCGGCGCCCCACATCGTGCTCGCGAAATCGCCGAGACCGTCGGCGGAAAGCAGCGCGGCGCGTTCGAACGGCGAAACGAAAAAACTGCTCGCAAGATGTGCCTGGTGGTGTTCGATCCGGTGGAACTTTGCGCCAAGTTTTCTTGGATCCACCTCGAAGGCCGCCGCCAGCGCTTCGGGAATACCCGTGAATTTCGCGAGAACTTTGACGCGTTCCCGCGCGAAAGACGGCATGCGCAGCGCGTAAAAAAGTTTCGTGCCCAGCCTCGCGTACGGATTTCGCGGCACAGCAACGTGATCGACGTCCGCGAGCGTGAGGCCCGCCTCCTTCAGGCAATAGCGAATCGCCTGCGCGGGAAACCCCGCCGCGTACTTCACGCGGTTGAAGCGTTCTTCCTCGACCGCGGCGATCAGACTGCCGTCGCAAACAATCGCTGCCGAAGCGTTCCCGTGATACGCATTGATCCCAAGAATATTCATCGCGCGATTTGTCAGTGTACCTCAGCCGGAAGTTTATGCGGCGAGGTGTTGGCGGCACCACTCGTTCAGGACGTACAAGGACCAGGGGCGCGACCAGCTGGTTTTCCCGGCAAGAAAATCCGTCCAGACCGAGCGAGCGCCTCCCGGGCGAAGATAAGCCCCCAGCCGCGGCGCAGGGTCGGCGAAGCTTTTATCCATCCGCGCGCGCAGCGGCCCGCGCAGCCACTCCTCCCACGGCAGAGTAAACGTTCGTTTCCGCTGCGCTAAAATTTCCTGCGGCAGCAAATCGCCGAGCGCTTCCACCAGGAGCGCCTTTTGTGCACCAGGACGGCGGCGCGCCGCATCCGGCAGTGACCCTACAAATTCAACCACGGGCGTGTCGAGGAGGGGCAGGCGAACTTCCAGCGATTGCGCCATGCTCACGGCATCGGTGTCGCGCAGCAGCGTGCTGGCCATGTAAGTGCGCATCTCGAGCCAGGAAACTCCGGCGACCGGTTCCAGCTTCTGCGCTTCGTCGGCCGTCCGTTCGAGCCAGCCCAGCCAGGTCGGCTCGAGCGTGACGCCGTCGGCGTTCACCGTGCTCGGGCGAAATCGCGGCTCGATGATTCGTTCGAGCTGCCCCGGCGGGAAAAGCGTTCGCGCGAAAAAATACGGATGCGGCAAAGCCTCCGGATGGGCCCACGCGGCGGCGGCCTTGCGCGCAGCGTCCGGTGAACCTAGCCGCGCCGCGAGACCGGCAACCAGCGGGGCCGTCATTCGACGCGCCGCCGCAGGCACATACCACGCGCATCCGATCAGCCTCGAAAGGCGCGGTGTATCCGCAAAAGTTTGATAGCCCGCGAAAAGTTCATCTCCACCCAACCCCGATAACGCAACCTTTAGCCCGACTTCTCTAGCTGCCCAGGAAACAAAGTACGTATTGATCGCGTCCATGGTGGGCTGGTCGAGGGCGGAAAGAGCTTCATCCAGACGCGCAAGAACCGACTCTCCGCTCAAAGGCACTTCGGTGTGCTTCGTCTTGAATCGATTCGCTGCCAACCTTGCCAGCGCCGCTTCGTCGAATGCCGTGCCCGGAAACGTCACTGTGAAGCTCTGAATTCCGCCGCGCGCCTGAGCGGCGAGCGCCGCGATTGCGCCGGAGTCCAGCCCGCTAGAAAGAAACAAGCCCACGGGCACGTCGGCGATGAGATGCGTGCGCACGGCATCTTCAAGAAGCGGCCGCAACTGTTTCCCTGCCGAAGGAGGATCGCGCGGCTTACGCGGTTCGCGTGCTGCCGGCGAAACCGCGGGGTCCCACCAGGGCCGCGCGCGCGGCGTGCGCCGCCGCTCCGGGACGTGCAGCAGTATTCGATGTCCCGGGGGAAGGGAAAACACTCCCTCCAGAATCGTCACCGGCTCCGAGACGCTGCCAAAAAGCAGATAAGCAGTGACGGCATCCTGCGACAGGTGTTTGGGCACTGCGCCGGACGCGAGCAGCGCTCGAACCTCCGAAGCAAACGCAAAACCTTCCGGCGTCTGCGTGTAATAGAGCGGCTTGATGCCCAGCGGGTCGCGCGCCAGGAAGAGAATCGGTGCCGTGGCATAACGCTTGCGAAGATCAAGCAAAGCGAAGGCGAACATGCCCCGCAGTTCGGAGAGGGAGTCTTCGCCCCACTCTTCCCAAGCATGAACGAGAATTTCCGTGTCCGATTGGGTGGCCAAGCGGTGACCGCAGAGCGACAGGCGCTCGCGCAGGTCGCGATAGTTGTACAGCTCACCGTTGAAAATGACCGCGACGTCCTTGGTTTCGTTCCAGGTGGGCTGGTGGCCGCCAGCCAGATCGATGATGCTCAGCCGGCGCATCCCCAGTGCGAGTCCCGGCGCCCGCGCATCGCCGGTAAGAAAGCCTTCTTCATCCGGACCGCGATGTTCCATCGCCGCGGTCATCGCTCGCACGCGCGATTCGGCATCTGCGTTGCGCGAAGCGAAGGCGACGCCGCAGATGCCGCACACGCTACTCTTTGATCTCCGGGGCGGAGAAGAAGGCGGCGCCCGCGCGGACGGCGTGCTGCCGCAGACGGAAGCGCGGGATTCTCAAACGGCTGTCCGCATACCAGGCAAGCAGGACCCGCAACAACAAAAAGAGCAACGTCGCCGCAGCGGAGAGCACCAGATAGAAGAAAGATTCACGCTCCAGGAGCAGGCTCCAGTCGACCGACTCATCCCAGCCCGGGTACACGGTGTCCAACAAGCGCCGCAGATGCAACCCCTCAAGGGGCAGACGGGCCAGACGCACATGTGCAAACTGGTCGTAAGTGTACTCCTGCGGATAGTTCGGGATGGCGCCGGCGGCCTCGGAAAACACGGCAGGATTCCGCAGCTCGCTGCGCGTCAAGTAGTGGCCCCGTGCATCTTTCATGATGACCCGGTAGGTTGGATCGACGATGATCCAGCGTTCCTCGATCAGAACTTCGGCAACCACATGTTTCGTCCTGCGATCGGGAGTCAGCAGGAGCAGACGTCGCACCCGCAGATCGGAGCTTCGCGCAAGATTCAAAAAGGCATTCGTCGCCGTACCACAGACGTTCAACAGTTGGCGGTAGGTGAGCGTCATCTCCGGATCGCGCTTCCCAAGTGCGTCCGGATTCTCCGCGATGGCTCGCGATGGCTCGGCGCGCATCCAGTTCAAAATGGCTTCGACCTTTTGCTCTGCGGGCAGGGCGTTGGGCACAATCGCGTCCGAGAAGCCGTCGAGATACCGGCGCACAGAATATTCCCGGGCACAGGAGTAAAGCATCGCCACGAACGCTGTGGCTAGCAGCACGTTGCTGCTCCACCAGATGACGCGGAAAATTCGATGTTGGCCCGTCTGCAAAATTTACTCCACTCGCTTGGATTCTCCGCGCGGTGCTTGCTGTGAGGCAAGCGTAGTGTATAACGCTTCCATGTCGCGAACGGGTTCCTCCCACCCCAGACGTGACGTGACCACGGCGCATCCGGCCGCGAGCCGCGCCCGTAGTTCCGCTTCGCGCAGAATCCGCTCAAGCGCTCTCGATAGTGCCGCCTTGTCGTGGCGCACCACCAGCCCAGCCTCATCCACAAGACGTGGCGCAATCCCGCATTGTTCCGTCACGATGACCGGAGTCCCCGCGGCCACCGCTTCCGCCGCCGTATTCCCAAAGTTTTCATTCTGCGACGGCAGCACGAAAACATCCGCATCTCTATAGGCCGCCCACTTGGCCTCGCCAAAAACCGGTCCTACGAACTGAACCTTTGACCGAACGCCCAGTTGTAATGCCATTTGATCCAGTCGTGCCTGTACTCCGCCCTCGTCTGGTCCCGCAAAAACAAGTAGCAATGGTATTCCCGCCGAGCGGTTAAAAAGTTCCCCGAATGCCTGCAGTAGCAGCTCTGGACTCTTCTTCACAGATATACGCCCCAGGAAGAGGACCAGTTTCACATGGTCTGAAATACCGTGCGTCCTTCGGAACGTGCCTCGTTCGGGCCACGATGCAGGCGCTTCCACGCCGTTCCGCCGCAGCACCACCCGCGTGCGAGGAAGACCACCCGCGACCAGTTCCTCGGCTTCCTGCTCTGAAGTGGCGATGACTGCGCTTGCCCCCTCGAGTAGCGGCCTTCCCCAAATTGCATGATACATCCGTTTCAGCCAAAGATTTCGCACAATTGGCACAAACATACCGATGGGCTCGAGCACGTACGGCAGACCTCGCTTGCGGCTGGCTGCAGCCACCGCCGGACCCAGCAGGTCGTAAAGCCCGAAAATGTGCACGATATCGAAATTCTGCAGCCGCGCGCGGCAGTAACGCTTGACCGCCGGATTCCAGCTAACTCTACGGTAGCGGAACCATGTAGGTATATAAATGGACTGCACGCCATTTTCTTCGCGGCGCCAGCCAAAGGGTGATCGCTCCGCCGTGATTTTCGCTTGCTGCGCTTGCAGGCGCTTTTCCAGGCCCCAGTCGGCCGTGAGAACGGTGACCTGGTGGCCGCGCCGCGCCAGGCCTTCGGAAAGCGCGCGCACCTTTACAGGCGGGCCGCCGAATTCGAGAAAGGGAGCGTACGTTTCCGTGACGTTCAGGATTCGCATTGTTCGCGCAGGATTTTTTTCAATGATTTGGCGAAGGCCTTGAAGTGAAACTCGTGCTCGGCGCGCTGCCGCCCGCGCGCGCCCATCTCCTTCGCATGCGCCGGGTCCGCCAGCAGCGCTTCAATGGATGTAGCAAGCTGGATCGTATCGCCGTGCGGCACCAGGTAACCCGTAACGCCGTCCTCGATGATTTCCGGTGCGCCGCCATGGGTGCCTCCGATGACTGGTTTGCCGCACGCCATCGCTTCCAGATACACCAGGCCGAATCCTTCGCCCTCGCTGGGCAGAGCGAAGATTTCGCAGGCGGAGTAGCACGCGGCAAGTTCCGGGTAGTTCATTCCGGTCAAAAAATGCACGTGGCGGTGCACGCCGTTTTTTTCCATGAGATCCTCAAGCCAGCCGCGGTCATCGCCTGTTCCCGCCAGGACGAGCTGCAGCTCCGGCCAGCGCGTCAGCAGCCTCGGCAGCGCGGTAATCAGGGTGTCCATGCCCTTGTATCGTTCCGTCGCCAGCCAGCGTCCCACTGCCAGGATCACGCGTCCCGGAGGAAAATCCGCTGGCAGCGCGGGATGCGAGCCGGGGCTGATCAGCGCTTCGAATTGCGGATCGAGCGCCCAGGGCAGAACGCGAATCCGTTCGCGCGCGACCCTTTGTTCCGAGGCCACGTGATCGGCGGTATCCCGGCTTGGTGCCAGAACCAGGTTTGCGTGAAGCAGCGCGCGCCGGCGCAATCCACCCAGCGGTTCCCAGACGTCAATCCCATGCGTGCAGATAATACTCTTCATCCGTGGCGCCACAAACCACATGGCCTGTACCACGGGTCCTAAATTCGGGTGCGCGGCCAGAACCAGTTTTGCTTTGCGCCGCGCTGCTCGCAGCGCGGTCACCGTGAATCGCCCCTTGGCGCGGTCGCACCCTGTAAATACAAATTCCCGCCCTCCGAGCGTCATCCGGTGCAGCTCCGGCGAATCATTCAGACTGAGCAGGAGGCAGGCCATGCCGCGGCTGGAGGCGAATTCGGTGAGCACCGCCGCCAGGTGGCGGCCCGCACGCTGCACCCCGCCGGGTGCGTCCAGTTCGGGAAAGAGGCCAATGAGCACGCGGAAAGTCTGCCAAGTACCGCGAACGATGGCAAGTCGGGATGTATCGCAGCGTCAGGAACGCGGACTAGCCGGCGCGCTCGCTGTCTGTCTAAAGTGTCAAAACCGGCGCGGCTGGAACGGATTTTGAGCTGGGGGGGCCGGCGCGGTGCTGGAAGTGTCCCTTGCGGCCTGAAAGGCCTGTTTCTTTAGCTGCATGTCCCCATCCACGTACGCAGTGAATTCGGTTCCTTGCGCGAACACTACGTCTTTGCCGGAAGATAGCGGGAGAACCGCTCCAGTCGAATTGCTTGAGCCGGTGCTCTGCTGGAAGGAGCGGACCGCAGCCTTCTCGTCGTCCTTCAGACGCACAAAGTTGATACTCAAGGCCAGCGTTCCGCCGTGGCCCATGCGTTTCTTGGGTTCCGCGTCCGTCACCAAGCCGATGGCCACCGCGCCTTCCGGAATCACCAAAAGGCCATCCACAGTAACCTCTTCCATGACCTTCAGATCCACTACGTCGCCGACGTGGGCGGTCGCAGAAGAAATGGTTTTGCCGAGTTTCAGGCGAATCGGAGTGCCATTGCGCAGAGTGAAGTCAGAAGCGGAGGGGGGAGCGCTCGGAGCAATTTCAGCGCGTCTGGCGGGCGCGTCGTATGGAGTACGCTCTCTCGTGGGCTGCACCGTTTTAGATTGCGGTGCCTTGGCGCCCGGCTTGTCTTTCAACAGCAGGAGGCTCTCCACCGGGACGTAACCGATCTCGCCCTTGGCGGTGCGCACGCCGAAGTAGCGGTCGTACCGTCCGGTGATCTGTAACTGCTCACCACACTGGAGCGTAATGCGCACATCCAGAGTGGTCATGGAACTATAGAGATAGACGTAGTCGCCGGAGCGCGGGCACTCAACGATACCCGCACTCTGAGCTTGGGCAATTGCTGCCAACACCAGGCAAAGAAATGCGGCCACGTACTTGGCGCTTGATATCATTTTGCACCTGCTGGTCCGAAGGGTAGAAGATGCCACGCTTCTATCTAGAGCGTATGATGGTTCTTGCCGACAAGAAATGGAACTCCCGTACTGTGCATAAAGAGATACGGTGGGGAAACAACCTGAAGATCTGCATCCGCAACGGCCGCGTCCAAATCCGCGATGAAGCCCACCAGCGAGCGCTGAGCCTGTTTTGTGCCGCGCGATAACCCCGGACGACAAATGCAACGAAGGTCTGTTCATTGGCGGCCATTCATAAGGAGAGGGACGAGATCCGTGAGCCGGTTGAGATAAATATCCGCGGGGAATGCGGCGCGGTCGTGCGTGCCGAAGCCATAATTTACGGCGGCAACGAGAGTGCCGGCGTTGCGGGCGGCCTGTACGTCGACTTCGGAATCGCCGATCAGCATGGCTTCGGCGGAGGCGACGCCAAATTCGCGAAGAATCGTCCGGGCGCCGAGCGGGTCGGGCTTTTTTGTTTCAAAGCTGTTGCCGCCATAGACGGCGCGAAAATATTTCGCCAGGCCGAGTTCTTCCAATATGCGCATGCTGACGCGCACCGGCTTGTTCGTCAGGACGGCCATCGGGAACGCGGCGAGATGCTCGAGCGCTTCCGGAACTCCTGGGTACGCGCACGTCGAATCCAATTTGTGATCTTCGTAGTACGCAAGAAAAAATTTCAGCGCGCGCTGGCATTCGTTCTCGGCGGCGCCGCTGCCCAAAGCGCGGCCAACAAGTTGCGGCGCGCCGTGGCCGATAAAGCTGGAGATGGTGTCTTCGTGCAGTTGCTCGCGGCCCATTTCCTCCAGCATGGCGTGGACGGAGCGGATCAAATCGCGGCGAGAATCGATGAGCGTGCCATCCAGATCGAAAATCAGAGCGCGCACGGAAGAAAAATTCGGGGCGATCATGAACCAATAATTGTAATATGACCGCACTGTTTTCAACATTCATCCATCTCTGGTCAAATGGTCAAATGTCCATTGAAAATTAACCTTTTGCCTTTTTCGGAATGCCGGCGTGTTCGCGTAAACTAGAAGACTTTGCAGGCGGCACAAAGCGATTCCGGAGAGCCCATGGCCCAGGTTTACCCCTTTCGCGCTTTTCGCTACAACCCGGCGCGCGCGCCGTTCGACCGCGTCCTGACGCAGCCTTACGATAAGATTTCTCCGACGATGCAGGAAAAGTATTACGCTGCGGACCCGCACAACTTGATTGCGGTGGAGAAGGGGCGCGCATATCCCGGGGACACGCCGCAGAATAATGTTTACACCCGCGCGGCCGCGGCGCTGAACGATTGGATTCGCGAGCACGTCGTGGTGCGGGATCCCGCGCCGGCTTTTTACGCCTACACGCAGGAATACGCGGTGCCGGGGACGGAAGAGCTCCGCACGCGGCAGGGATTTATCGGCGCGGGAAAACTCGAGGAATATTCCGCGCGAGTGGTTTTCCGGCACGAGCACACTCTTTCCGGGCCGAAGGCGGACCGGCTGGAACTCCTGCGGCACACCAAGACGCACACAGGGCAGCTCTTCATGCTGTATTCGGACCCGCAGCGGCGCATCCACGCGATTCTGGCGGAAGCGGAAGAAGCTGCGGCGCCGGCCACCGAGATGCGCGACGAATGCGGCGTGTTGCACCGGCTGTGGGTGATCGCGGAGCCGCAGCGCGTGGCCGCAATCCAGAAAGCGATGGAGCACCAGAAGCTGGTGATCGCCGACGGGCATCACCGTTACGAGACGGCGCTGAATTACCGGAACGAGTGCCGCACGCGCGCGGGAAAGATCGATCCGGAGGCGCCGTACGAGCGCGCCATGATGACGTTCATCAACACGCGAAGCGAGGGGCTGACGATTCTGCCGACACACCGCGTGGCGGCGCACCTTCACGATTTTTCCTGGACGAGCGTGCGGCGGCATCTCGAGCCGTGGTTTACGGCGGAAGAGTTTCCGTTCTCGGGCAGTGGAGAGAGGTCCGAGGCGAAAAGGAAGTTTCTTGCGATACTCGCGAGAGCGCGCGCGAAACGGGCGATCGGCGTTTATCCTGCCACGGATGCGCAGAAGCGGGCGTTCTACGTGCTGACGCTGCGCGAAGGCGCCAGCCTGGCGCAACTGCTGCCCAATGTTTCGCCGCTGCAGCGCGAACTGGACGTGGTGCTGCTGCACGAAGGAATCCTGGAACCGGCGCTGGGGATTACGCCGCAGGCGGTGACGGCGGAGGCGAACCTGACGTATGAGCGAGAAGCCTTGGCGGCGATCGACGCCGTGGACAGCGGACGCGCGCAAATTTCGTTTTTGCTGAATCCCTGCGACGTCGAGCAGGTGATGAAAATCGCGACGGCGGGCGAAGTGATGCCGCAGAAGTCCACTGATTTTTATCCCAAGCTGATGAGCGGGATCACCATGTTCCGGGTGGACGGTTAAAATGGAAGGGATGGCTACGGCGCCGTCGTTGCCGGAGCAAATCAACCGGTGCGAGATTTTCCCTCGCATCGGGTAAGAGCCAGGATCATCTAGCCGCATCCATTTCGTCACAATTCTTAGCATCCGGCGCCTAATTGATGCATGAGTACGACGATTCGCCTCTCGCCTCACGGTGAACAACTCCTGCGGGAACAGCTTTCGACTGGCCCCTACCGCTCCGCGGAAGAGGTCATCGAGCGAGCCTTGGAGTCGCTTGCTCATGAAAACTCTCAGCGCAATGGTTCCGCTGGCGCTGCCAAAAAGAGCGCTTCGGAAGCGATTGCGGACATGATGGAGCTGCGCAAGAACCTGACTCTCGGCGGGCTGAAGATAAAGGAGCTGATTAACGAGGGCCGGAAGCACTGATGTCCCGCTTTGTGCTGGACGCCGCCGCAACGCTGGCGAGACGCGGTCAACTGTCGAGAAAGAGAACAAGCCCAAACTCATCCGGCTGCATATGGTGAAGGATGAGGTCATCGTGGCGTGAAATTGCCGTGCGATCTCTCGGGTGCGGAAATTTGCCATTGCTACCGCGCCGCTACGGTTAACAGGAAATCCGACAATCTGGAAACCACATTCGCGTTAGCTCTACCTTCAAGAGCTCAGAACACCAGGTTACAATCCCCGCATAGTCCGCTGAAAGTCGGGACGCTCGCCGGCATCCTTCTGGAAATCGCCGCCTACCTTGAAATCAGCAAAGAAGTGCGCGCGCGCTGTTCGGCTGGAGGAAATGACGGTGTAGTGGGGGACGTGTTTGGGAAGAAGAAATCGGCCTGCTCCGTTCGTAATGGCGGCGGTGGCTCGCGGTCAGAGTCAGGCGGCTTTTTGGAATTTGAGTTTGGCGGTGTAGCCGAGGGAGTAGAGGACGCGGAGGAGGAGATCCGTGGAGATGTCTTTGGTGTTGCGGTTCATGATGGCGGTGACGCGGGTGCGCGAGGTACGCGCGAGGCGCGCGACCTGAGCATGCGTTAGGCCTTTGCGCTGAACGACTTCGACAATTTTTGAGTTGAGCTCGCTACGGAGCGCGATTTCCGCGCCGTCCGCCGGAGTGAGGCCCAGAGCTTTGGCGAGCTCGGCGGCCGTGCGTGTGATGGTGACTCTAGACTTCTTCATGGAGCAACTCCTTTAACCGCTTCTTTCCTAAGTCCAACTCGCGTTTGGGTGTCGCCTGGGTCTTTTTCACAAATGCGTGAAACACCAAAATGCCCCGCGGCGAACGACTGTAATAGAACGCGCGATAAATTCCAGTCAGGTCGCGGATTCTCAACACTGCAGCGCCTGGCTCGATTGAAGGCATGGGCCGGGAGAGCGGCATTGTAAGAACCTCGCCCTACTGAAGATCGTAGATAGCCTTGCCAAGCTCCTGCCGGACGTCTTCCGGGAACGAACGGATGGCAGCCCTTGCTGCAGGATGGAAGATCGCCGCCTTCACTTGTTTAATGTCTCATATCTGGGACATGGCGTCAAGGAAGTGAAGTCTCCCGCCCGCCTGCGGCGGGTAGACAAAAGCGCCGGTCTGAAGACCGACCACTACAAGATTCCATCGCGAGCAACTTCTTTCGGCCCTGCTTTGCTTCTTGATTTGCGTTCAGCGTGGGCGGAGGCGTCTTCAAGCATTTTGGTGATGCGGCGGTCGCGGGATTCGGGGGAGCGGTAGTAGAAGATGCCGAGGAGGTGGCTGCGGCGTTGCAGGGGAGTCATGGTCTGCCAACCTTGATAGGCGCGGGGATCGCTGGCGAAGGCGCGCTTGAGGATAGGAGGCAGGTCGAGTTCGGCTTCCATCGTGGAGAGCAACTGTTCGGCGACTTGCTCGGCGCGGCGGACGCGGGATTGGGGATTTTTTACGTTGACGATCCAATCGCAGATCCACTTGCGCATGGAAAAGGTGAGCTCGTCAAACCAGCGGCGGAAGGAGCGGTCTTCGTTGAGGATGCGCAGGAGTTCGGCGGGGATGATGGCGACGCGTTTTGCGGTGTCGGGTTCGATGCGGAAATAGGCGGTTTCGCCGGGGGTGGCGTGGGCTCCCGTCTGCATGGACTTTTTGACGAGCATGCAGTGATAGCCCTTGCTGGTGGGGAAGACGGAAGCGCGAAACGCGAAGCCGTTGACTTCGCCTTTGACTCTGACCTTGGCACGGGTTCCCCAGACTTTAGAGACATCGAACGGGATGCGGATAATGACCCAGCCGAGTCTCGAGTCCACCATGCGCTCGAGAGTGGCCTTAAAGACTTTCGCGACTCGTTTCGGACTTTCCTTCACGGCGGATCTAGCGGGACGAGGATTTCGGAAGACAAAAGAGGGCACGCCGGAGCGTGCCCTCCGGCAAAGGTCACACGCGCAAAACCAGCGTGTGTGGCACTTGCCATCTGGCTTGGACGCTTATACTCCGGCGCCTTTCGAAAAGCTGGCGACGGCTTCGGCTTCAGTGTTGTACACATCGAAGACGGTCAGCAATTTGGTGATCTGGAGGACTTCCTGGAACTTGCTGCCCAGGTGGCAGAGGCGCAGAGAAGCGCCCTGCGTCTTGACACTGTGATGAGCGGCAACCAGGGTGCCCAGCCCCGCGCTGTCGATGAAAGTGACGTTGTCCATGTTGAGGACAATTTTCTTTTTTCCTTCGGCGATGAGCGATTTCACTTTTTCGCGCAGGGCATTGCTTTCCTCGCCGAGAACGATTCGGCCGTCCAGTGCCACCACGGACACGCCATTCACTTCGCGGTATGTCATCTTCAAAGCCACGTTATTTTCCTCCTCATCGGAAAGCGGTTCCGGCGGCAACCCGGGCCGGAGCCGTAAAGCTTATCAAAATATGGATGATCCCTGAGCGATGAATCGTAATCGAAGACCGGGCAGCGGTCAAATCACCTCGAGGCTAATAATAGTCCGCGCAGGGCATGTAATAGCCGCACGCGGAACAGAGCAACTTGCAGCGCCGCAACTCCAACCGCTGCGAGCAGACGGGACAATACCGCGAAGGATCTTCAGTACCAGCGACGAGACTCGGAATGCCCAGCAAAGGCGCAACGGATTCAGCTGCGGCCTGTGCCGACTCGGCCTGGACCTGGGCTAGCTGGGCTAGCTCCCATTTCGCGGCGCGTTCCACGGCTGGACGGTTATAGCACAGTGGAAGGGAATAGGGGATAGGGGATAGGGAATGGGGAGCAGGCTGCTTGCACTGGAAGGTGAAGGGACAGGACGTTTGGAGCGCGGGAATTTAGCGCCAGCGATTGAATTGGATTGAAACCTACGCTGCGCTTGGCGCATCTTTCTTATTGAGGCTAATTGGGTTTTGAGGAAAGATTGATTGTGAAAGGCCCGGCAGGCCGGACCTTCAGGTGAGAACTATGGTCCGCCAGATCATTCTTACAGGTTTTGTGGTTTTTCTCCCGGCAGGCGCGCAGGCACAAGGGCGCGGAGGGATGCCGCAGGTTTCCCATGCTGTCGGTGTTGCACCCAGGGTGGTGAGGCCGGCTCCGCACGCGGGGATTGCGCAAGCGATGCCTGGCACGCGGACGGTGACGAGAGGCGGGGCAGTGCGCCCGAGAACGGCGGCGCCAGCAGTGCGAAGTACGCGACCGCAGATCACCACGCGAAGGCGCTTCGATGGCGAGGATAGTCGTCTTCGATCGGATTGCAGCTCGGCGCCGGGGTTGGGATTCGATGAGGTACACCAGGCCGCGACGTGCGGATCAGGGGCAATGGGCTTGCGGGGGCGCGGGCTTCAGGAACCCTTTTTCTTTCCTTTTTTTGACGGCGGATTTTCCGTGCCGAGTTCTCCGGTAGCCGCAGATGATGGTTCGGCGGCCGAGAGTCCACAACCGGAAGCCCCGGATGCCGAAGTTCGCGAGACAGACCGGCGAAACCGAACTCCTCAGCCAGTAACGGCGCCGGCGGCTGAAACGGCTAGCACTGCAGCTTCCGATAACGAGGGATTTGTTTTTGTGCGGCGGGATGGAACGGTGTTTTTTGCGGTGGCCTACGCGTGGGAAAAAGGGACGCTGCGCTACGTTACGAGCCAGGGTTTGCGCCGCACCGTCACCCAGGATACGCTGGATCTGGACGCAACGCGGCAATTCAACGAACAACGCGGATTGAATTTTCGATCGCCGGGGTGAAAGCTATTTTTTCACGGGTTCCGGCATAACGTAGCCGGATGTTGCCGGCAGGCCGGCACGCTCCAACTGCACGGTGGTGTGCTCAACTCCAAATTCCTTTGCCGCGACGCGCTGAATCGAGGCCAGCAGGCGCTCACACTCGTCGAGGTGCATATCCGGAATGCGCGCGTGGAGACTGAGCGCATGGTGACCGCCGCCGAGGGACCAAAGATGCACATCGTGCACTTCCTGCACGCCTTCGACGGTCAAGATAGCCCTGGCGACATCTTCAACCCGCAAATCAAGCGGGCGGCCTTCCAGAAGAATGTGTGAGGATTCGCGCAGGATGCCGATGCTGGACCACAGCACGAGCAAGCCGATGGCCAGGCCGAGAAGCGGATCGATCCAAAACGCACCGGTCGCATGGATGATTACTGCGCCGGCGATGATGGCGATATTTGAAAGCGCGTCACCGAAATTGTGAACGAGGATGCTGCGCAGATTGAGGTCGCCCCTCCCGCGGACGAGAGCGAGGGTGATGCCGCCATTGACGGCGAGAGCGACGACGGAGGTCCAGATCATCCAGCTCTCGACCACGGTCACGGGAGAGCGGAAGCGTTCGAAAGCTTCATATCCGAGCCAGAGCGAAAGCAGGACCAGGACAAATGTGTTGGTAAAGGCAGCCAGTGTGCCGGCGCGGTGATAGCCGTAGGTCTTTTCGCTATCGGCTGGCCGTTCGGCCCAGCGCATCGCGAGATAGGAAATGCCGAGCGCGGGGACGTCGGAAAGATTGTGAACCGCGTCGTTCAGAAGGGCGACGCTGCGGCCGAGAATGCCGCCAAAGACCTCCGCTACAACCAAACCGAGTGTGGCGGCCATGGCCCAGCCAAGCACGGAGGGGCGCAGCGTGGGGTGAGAGTGGCCGGCGTGAGCATGGCCGGGGGAATGCGAATGACCGGCGTGGTCGTGGGAATGAGCGGCCATCCACTTTATTCTACCCGCACGATGGCGGCGGTGCAGTCCTTTCCCTTGCTTGTTAGGCAGTATGACACTTAGCCTCCGCGAATTGATTGACGCTCCTTCCGTCGGCTGCGACCATGAAGCGAGCTTCTCGTGCCGCGCGTGTTGGTGCGGAACGAGCCTTCACACAGGGGTTTTGCGCTCAGAGCAATGACGGTTCCCATCGCCAAATTGAGTTTCTGGGGCGTGCGCGGATCGACGCCGACGGTGGACCCGGCGACGTGGCGCTACGGCGGCAATACGCCTTGTCTGGAGCTGATTGCGCCGGACGGCACGCAATTCATTCTGGATTGCGGCACGGGGCTGCGCATGCTGGGGAGCCGCTGGGCCACGCCGAATGGCGGGAAAGCTCCGGAGACGCAAATCCTGGTCACGCATTATCACTGGGATCACATCCAGGGGATTCCTTTTTTTTCACCGCTGTACGTGGAGAACAACGAATTTCATTTCTACAGCTTCCGATCCAAATATCTGGGGCGCGACAGCCTGAAACAAGTCTTCGAAGCGCAGATGGCGCTGCCCTATTTCCCCGTGGACATGTCCGCGATGAACGCCAAGCGAAAGTTCAAGGAAATGGACGGCGGCGATACTTTCAAGGTTGGAGAGAACAAGATCACGGCGCGCTGGCTGAATCATCCGCAGGGCTGCCTGGGCTTTCGAATCGAGACGCCGGCGGGGACGGTGGCCTATGCCACGGACAACGAGCCGGGCGACCCGAAACTGGACGAGAGCCTGCGAGAGCTGGCTGCCGGTGCGGACATCTTCATTAACGACGCGCAATTCACACCCGAGCAACTGGAGACGACGAGAAAAGGCTGGGGGCATTCCTCGTGGCTGGAGGGCGTAAAAGTGGCGCGCCACGCGGGTGCGAAAACCCTGGTGCTTTTCCATCACGACCCCGATTCGACCGATCGCATGGTGGATTCGATTCTGCGGCAGGCGCGGGAAGAGTTCGATTCGGTGTATGCGGCGAGCGAGGGCATGGTGATCACGCTCGGGGCGCCGGGAGACAGAGTTCAAGCGCACATGCCGGGAACGCGAACGGCGCTGCGCCGCGAAGCACAATTCCATGCGAAAGTCTGCGGCGTAACCGAAGGCGGGAAAGACTTCGAGGAGGAGACCATCGTCCGGGACATTTCCCTGCAGGGAGCGCTGATTTCGCTGAAGCACCTGCCGCGGCTGCAATCGGAGCTGCAAGTCACCATGGAGGCGCCGGGCGCGGATGGCGTGCAAGCGATGAACTTGCGCGGTTACGTCGTGAGGATCGAGGCGGGACCGGAGAAGGGGCATGTGGCCGTCGGCGTAGTTTTTACTGACTGATTTAGAGTTTCAAGTTCATAGGACGTTCTATATAGGGGCGAAGCGTGCTGCGCCCCTACTGCTATCTTGGCCTGAGCGTGCCGCTGCTGTAGGCTGAGGTGACGGCCCATGACTCAGAAGAAGGCGAATTTCGTTCCCGTCAGTGCGCTGGACAAGCGCCCGCCATCGAAACGCGATTTATTGCGCGGGTTGCTGCGGCAGGCGCCGTTCGTGGCGAAGAATTTTCAGCTTTATTTCCGCAACGCTTGGCGGCGGCGCTTCCTGCGGACCAAGGTTGTGGCGCCCTACGCGGTTACGTTTTACGTCACCCACAAATGTAATTTGGCCTGCAGTTATTGCACGCAAAAAGAGCCGGACGTCTTCAGCGACGAGTTGCCGACGGGAGAGACGATCGCATTGTTGAAGCGAATCCGAAAAGAGACGGACTCCATCGTCATTACGGGGGGCGAACCGACGCTGCGGCCCGATATTGAGGAGTTGGCCGAAGCGGCGCGCTTTGAATGCAAATACCGCTCTCTGCTGTTGATCACCAACGGCACGCTGTTGGATCGAAAACCGCGGATTCTGCGAGCGGTGACGGGACTGGTGGTGAGCCTGGATGCGCTGGCAGCAGATCCGACGAATCCGCTTTCGAAACCCGCGGCGCTGCCGAAGGTTCTGGAAAACCTCGAGCTCGCGAAAGAGTTGCTGGGCAGCCCGCGGCGCATCACGATCAGCACGGTGATCGAGCAATGGAACGTGAGTGAAGTCGAACGATTGCTGGACTGGTGCGGCGAGCAAGGCTTCGTTTTTGCGGCGCAGTCCGCGCAGATGGAGAAAATGCCCAACCTGGCGCTGCTGAAAAATCCGCAATATCAAGCGCTGGTAGACAAAATCATCGAACGGCGGCGCAGCGGCACGCAGCCGATCAATGGCACCCCGCGGACGATCGAGACACTGCTGCGCTTCGGTGACTTTCAGTGTTACCCGACGATGTTTCCCCGGGTGTATCCGAACGGTGACGTTTTTTATCCCTGCGAGCCGCTGCGCAAGATTGCCGGTAATTTGCTGAGCGATGGCTCGCTGAAGAAAATCTTCGCGCGCGGCAAAAGCATCTATGGAGAGATTCCGCCGTGCCAGGGGATCTGCTACCTGTTCGGAAACGTGCTGTCGCATTATTATGTGAATGACTTTTGGGGGTTGGCGGGAGATTTCATGCAATGATCGGCGCTTGCGTTACATTGCTTCGAGCCGGGCCGAAGACCTGAAGGAAAAAGATTTAACGCCGAGGACTCAGAGGAGACTCGCTAGGTCGCGGAGACTACTTGCAGAAAGTTTGCGGCTTGCTCTTCAGCTAAGGTCGGCGATTTTTTTGTCGAGGTGGGCGAGGGCGGCTTCGAGGGACTTGCGATGGTTGGGATGAGTGGCGGAAGCGAGGTCGTTCACGATGCGGATACGGGATAATTGAAGGTCCTTGCGCTGTTCTTCGCGCACGAGCTCTTCCGGAGTCTTGGGTCCCGAACTCGGTTTCTGCTGGGGTGCTTCCGTAGCTTCGACCTGCGATTCGACGTCCTTGCTTTCCCAGCCGCGTGCCATGCATACAGTGTGACACAAATTGTGCAAATCGTGCGCGATTCAGATGGGAAAGTTACTAAAGAAAAATCAGGCGCCGGCGGCGCGGCGTTGCGGGAAAACGGGGAGAGCCGGGCGCATCACACCGCGGATGGTGGTCTCCGCGACGCGCGCGAGATGCTCGGCAAAGATGCCGCGGTAGGAGAATTCGGCGGTGTGACTGGCCCAGGTCATTCGCAGGCGCCAGGATTCTTCGGATTGCTCCGTGCAGGCGGTCGTGATTTCGCTGACGGGGATCTCAAGGAGCGGCTGGAAGCGCCGGTCGAGCGCCCAAACACTTTCGGCCCCCACGTAGAGCTGCACGGCAGCAGATGGCGCGCTACCGGGTTGAAAGCGCCCGCCGTTGACAACCACGAGGGCTCCCAGTTCGTGGGCCTTGTCGTCGGCGTTGGCATCGGGTTTGGCGGGAGGCAGAAGAATCGCGCTGATGAACATGGCCAGGCCGACGATGGCCGGAACGAAGCCGGTCCCCAAGCCGAGCGGCAGGACGGCCAGCGCCGCCCCGGCGACTCCCAAGAAAATGCGCAAGACCATCCAGGAGCGCGGGTTGCGCCGCACGTCCAGAATCTTAGGAATAAGTAGCACCAATGCGAAAAGAGCTCCGACAGCAAGTTGGCGCAGCCTTTTGCCGAGACCCTCGGGCTGGGAAAGCGCTTGGTTGGACGTGTCGCTCATCTTCGATATCTCAAATCCGATCTCTCAGGGTTGCAGGCCGCCGATATCGCGCAAGCGGTCAAAAGCACGCCGCCCATGAGGAATGGTGGTCGAGCCGCCAACGATCAGCGCCACGTTTAGAGCGTCGATCAGTTCCTCGCGCTTCCAGCCTTCCTCGCCGCCGCGAACCAGGTGGTAAGTGAAGCAGTCATCGCATCGCAGCACGGCGGAAGCGACCACCCCGAGTAATTCCTTGTTCTTGGTGCCGAGCGGGCCGGGTTCGTAGGCCTGGTGGTCGAGAGCGAAGAAACGGTTGATGCCGAGGTGGCCGCAACCGAGGATTTCCTCGTTTAGGTCGGTGCGAAACTTCTGAAAATCTTCCAGGCGATCGGCCATGGT
Source organism: Acidobacteriota bacterium (assembly GCA_003224525.1). GTDB lineage: Bacteria > Acidobacteriota > Terriglobia > Acidiferrales > UBA7541 > Acidiferrum. The sequence goes on from QHZB01000233.1 coordinate 26,519, forward strand.
TCCTCCGGATGATGAAGCAATCGAACACACCGATGGTGCCAGCTTTATGAACCAAAACTTTCCGCAACGCTCTGCCTCAGCGGAAAGAAGACACTAGGCGTCCTGCTGCAGTCGTTCGAGAAGTTCCTGAGCATCGGAGCCGAGGCCTCGGGTACGCACGCGGTACCAGATGACGATGAGGGCGACGGAGACGGCAAAGATCAGCGTGGAGACGGCGTTGATCTCGGGAGTGATGCCACGGCGGAGGCGGCCCCAGATTTCGAGCGGCAAAGTATTGTCGCGGCCGATCAGGAAAAAGCTGACGGCGATCTCGTCCATGGACAGCGTGAAGATGAGCAGGCCGGCGGCGATCAGCGAGAGCTTGAGATTCGGAAGAGTGACTCGCCAGAAAGTTTGCCAGGGCGTCGCGCCGAGGTCGAGGGAGGCTTCTTCCTGAGCGTGGTCCATTTTTTGCAGGCCAGCGAAGAGCTCGGTGGTAGCAACAGAAATGAGCGCGGTGCCGTGGCCAAGAAAAACGGTGAGCAGGCTGAGCTGGGCCCCGGCAAAGACAGCGAACATGAGCAGGGAGAGGCCGGTGATGATGCCGGGAAGAATCAACGGCAAGAGAACGAGGCGGCGGAAGAGAGCTTTTCCGGGGAAGGTGGCGCGGTCGAGCGCGAGCGCGGCCAGCAGCCCGAGGGTCAGCGAGAGTGCCACGCTGCCTGCGGCGACGATCAGGCTGTTCCCGACGGCATCCCAGATCGGGGCGTCGGCAAAAAGTAGGCGGTACCATTCGAGCGTGAGATGGCGGGGAGGGAAACCGCCGACGCCGTCACGGTTGAAAGAGTAAAGCATGAGAACGGCGACCGGCAGATAGATAAAGATGAAGACGAGCACGGAATAAATGGTGAGCAGCGGAGCGCGCCGGGTTGGAGTGTGGCCGCTCATTTGAAGGACCACCGCTTTTCGAGCCGCTCGCTGAGGAAAAGCAAGGAGATGGTAATGATCAGGATGCAAACGGAAATCGCGGCGCCGAGCGGCAAATCATAGGCCGCGCCGAAGAGGCTCTGTACCACGTTGGCGATCATCGTGCCGGAAGCGCCGCCGACGAGAAGGGGCGCGAGGAAATCGCCGAGAGAGAGAACGAAGGCGAACGTTGCGCCGGCGAGCAGACCGGGAATGGAAAGAGGCAGGATGACGCGCAGAAAAGTTTGAACCGATCCGGCGCCGAGGTCGTGCGAGGCTTCGACAAGCGGGCGAGGGATGTGTTCGAGTGCTGCGTAGATCGGCAGAAAAACAAAAGGTGTGTAGATGTGCGTGAGCATGAGAACGACGGCGAAAGGGCTGTAGAGAAGGAACGCGACGGGCGCATGCGTGAAATGCAGGTATTGCATGAAGCCATTGAGGACGCCTTCGCTGCCGAGAATCGTTTTCCAGGCATAGCCGCGGACTAGGTAGCTCACCCACAACGGCACGATGACGAGCTGGTAGAGCAGCTCCTTGCGAGCACGGGCATGAAACGACAGGTAATAGGCCAGCGGGTAGCCGAGCAACAGGGAGCACAGCGTCACCGAAGCGGCGATGCGCATGGTGCGCAGGAGGACTCCGAGGTAGACGGGCTTGGAAAAGAGAGTCACATAATTGTGCAGGTTCCACTGGTGGACCAGGACTCCTTCGTGGACGGCCCAGAAGCTGTGCGCGAACATCAGCGCGTAGGGAAGCAGGAGGAACAAGCCGACCCAGAGGAGCGGTGGGAGAGAGACGAGCGTTTTGTAGGCGCGCGAGTACATGGCAGCGATAAGGGCGATTACTCCTGGACGCGGATGGCCTCCGCGGCCGAGAAAACAAATTCGTGTTCACCGGAGAGTGGTCCACGTGCGGGAATGCGCACGCGCAAGAGCTGGCCTCCGCCGCAATCCACTTCGAGCAATTCACTCGCGCCGCTAAAGAACTGCTGCTGAAGTGCGGCGCGGAAGCGCGCGGTTCCCGGAGGAGCCACAGCATCGGAGGCGAGACGGATGGCCTCTGGGCGCAACGAGAAAATGGCGGCACCACTTGGGCCGTCCGTGGGCCACTGCAGTGCTCCACACTTGGCCCTGCCATCCAGAATCTCACCGCGCAATAAATTTGTCTGGCCGATGAACTGAGCGGTGTACGCTGTAGCGGGATGCGCGTAGATCTCGCGGGGAGAGGCGACTTGCTCCAGCGCGCCATTGCGCAATAGCGCAATGCGGTCGGAGAGCGCCATGGCTTCTTCCTGATCGTGGGTGACAAAAAGAAAAGTGATGCCGAGTTCGCGTTGCAGGGCTTTCAATTCGCTTTGCATCTGCTTGCGCAGATTGGCGTCCAGCGCGGAAAGCGGCTCGTCGAGCAGGAGAAGCAAAGGGCGATTGACGATCGCGCGCGAGAGGGCGACGCGTTGCTGCTGGCCGCCGCTTAACTTGGACGGACGCGAAGCCGCGAATTCCTGCATCTTCACCATGCGCAGCGATTCATCGACGCGGCCGCCGATCTCCGTTGCAGAAGTTTTCTGGACGCGCAAGCCGTAGGCGACGTTTTCTCGCACACTCAGGTGCGGGAACAGCGCGTAGTGCTGGAACACGGTGTTCACGCGGCGCTTGTAAGCGGGAAGGGTGTCCAGCCGCTGGCCGCGCATCCAGATTTCTCCCGCGCTGGGTTGCTCGAATCCTGCGACCAGGCGAAGAACAGTGGTTTTGCCGGAACCGCTCTCGCCGAGCAGGGTGAGGAATTCTCCCGAGGCGATGTTTAACGAGATGTTTTTCAGCACCTCCCGCGCGCCGAAGCGCTTGGCCACACCGCGCAGCTCGAGGAGTGCTTCCCGCGCGGCCGAGACCTGGTGCTGCGGGTTGGCAGCGGCGGAGCTCACTGAGCGGCTTTCACCTCGTTCCAGATTTCGTTGTACTTCGCGCGGCGAGGAACGTCCTGCCAGAAATAGATCCGCTGCATGTAGGCATCGGGGTTATCGAGGTGCAGGCCTTTGATTTCGTCAGGAGTTAGAAACTGTGACGCCCTGGGATTTGCGGGGGTGTAGTGCGTCCTATCGGTGATCAGTTTCTGGGTTTTCGGTTCGATCATGTATTCGAGAAAGTCGTGCGCCAATTCCTTGTGGCTGCTCGCGGAGGTGATCATCAGGTGGTCGATCCAGCCGGTGGTATTTTCTTTGGGGATGGTCTCTGCGATGGGGAAATTCAACTTGCGAAGGTCATTGGTGTTCAGCGGCCAGCCCATGGCCAGAACCACTTCGTGGTTCTGGAAGAGGTTGGTAAGTTCTCCGCCGGTGGCCCAGATCTTTCGAATGTTGGGCTTCAGTTCGATCAGTTTGTTCCTGACGGCGGCGAGCTGATTGTCCGTCAGATTGTAAAGTTGCGACGGGTCCGGCTTGTCGAAACCGAGGATTTGCGCCGCGAGGTAGACGGTGGAAAGATCATCCCACACGGAAATTTTGCCTTTGTATTTCTGGTCCCAGAGGATCGCCCAAGTATCCGGGGGTTGCGCAAAGACAGTGGTGTCATAGAGAAGGGGATTCGGCCCCCACATGAAAGGGACGCCGTAGACCTGGCCGTCGGTTTTGACAAGAGGAAGGTCCCGGAGTTTGCTGGAGAGCTGCCCGTAGGACGGCAACTTTGAAAGGTCGAGGGGCGCGGCGAGGCCGGTGCGCGCAATGGAGGCGGCGACGTCGCTGGAAGGTGAGATTACGTCGTAATTCGAAGCGCTGCCGCCCCGAAGTTTCGCGACGAGTTCATCGCTGGAGCCCATAAAAGACGCGACTACTTTGCAGTGATGGCTTTCTTCGAACGCGCGTAGGAAGGAATCGTCGGAATAACCTTCCCAGACCAGCAGGCTTAGCGCTTCTTCTTTTTTCTTACAAGCGCTGCATGCCAATGCGAGCGTCAGAATTGCCAGAAGAATGGCGCGAGGTCTCATTGCTCCTCCCGGTTACTTTGTATCCGCTTGATAGACCACCCGCCCGCCGACAATGGTGGTGACAACTTTTGTCGCATCAATCTTATGTGGATTTACGTCGAAGATATTCTGCGAAAGGATGATCAGGTCGGCAAGCTTGCCGATCTCGAGCGAGCCTTCCGATTTTTCGCGGCGGCCGGCAAACGCCGCTCCGAGCGTGTAACCCTCAATTGCCTCCGCCACGGTCAATCGCTGCTCGGGGACAAAACCCGCTTCAGGTTTACCTTCAGACGTTTGGCGAGTCACCGCGGTCTGAACCCCTTCCCACGGATTGAGAGTCACGACAGGCCAATCGCTGCCGAAGGCCAGGCGGCCTCCTGCATCAGAGATGCTCTTCCAGGCCCAGGCACGAGAAGCGCGATCGGGGCCGGCATTCCGCGCCCAGACTTCCAGCGTGTCGGAATCCGGGTAAGAATGGAGCGGCTGCATGCTGGCGACAACCCCGAGCTTGCTGAATCGCGGAATGTCGGACGCGGCGATGGTTTCAATGTGTTCGACGCGCGGCCGGCGATCGCCCTTGTGGTTCCGCGTTACGGCGTTTTCATAGGCATCCAGCGCCGTCCGCACGCCGTAGTCGCCGATGGCATGCGTCAAAAGCTGCAAACCGTGCTTGTCCAATTCCGCAACCGCCGCCTTGTAGTTAGCGGGCTCCCAGAAGAGCTTGCCTTTCAAAGAGGGATCGTCGCTGTATGGCTCGAGCATCGCGGCGGTGTGCGATTCGACCACGCCATCCACCATAAATTTGACGGCGTCGGCGTCGATCCAGTCGTCGTGGAATTTCTTGCGGGCATGGTCGATAGCATCGAGGTCCCGAGGACGGAGTTCCGGCGGATTGAGGAAGTAAGCGATATACATGCGCACGCTCAGGTCGCCGCGATGGCGCATTTCGTCGAAGAGATCGAGCGCTTCGAAATCCTGTCCGGCGCTGTGGACGCGAGTGATGCCGTGTTCGTTGGCCCATTTCATGCCTGCGCGCAGCGCCAAAAGCTGTTCGACGCGAGACGGTTTTGGAATAATCTTGGCGACCAGGCCCTGAGCTGACTCTTTTAGCGCACCTGTCGCTTCACCCGTTTTGGGGTCGCGAACAATCGTGCCGTTTGGCGGATCCGGAGTATCGCGGGTGATCCCGGCCAGAACGAGAGCCTTCGAGTTTGCCCAGTAGGTATGCCCGTCGTAACCTTCGAGGAAAACCGGGCGACTGGGGAAGATTTCATCCAAATATTTCTTGTGCGGGAGCGCCTCGGGACCGAACATAGCGTAATTCCAGCCACGGCCAAGGATCCAGTCGTCCCCAGGACGTTGAGCGGCATACTCCCGCAATCGTTTTTGAATGTCGGCGGGATCCTTAGAGCCCTCGAGATTCACGCGCCCCAGACTGAGGGAGCCATCCAGGAAATGAACGTGGCAGTCGACAATGCCCGGAAGCACAAGCTTTCCGCCGGCGTTGATGACCTTGGTACCCATGCCGCGCCGGCGCTCAATTTCGGGATCGTCTCCAACGGCAACGATTTTTCCGCGGTAAATCGCCACGGCTTGAGCCCATGGCTGCTTGGGATTTTCGGTGTAAACGTGTCCGTGAACGACGATGATGTCCGCCGGTTCTACGATCCGGCCTTGCGCGCGAGTGAAGGCGGCGACACAGAGCAAGAGCAGAAGAGTTTGAAGAAAGAGGCGAAGCGTGCGAGTTTTCATCGGCACCTAGTCCTGAGAATCAGAATGTTGGCGGCGTGTTGATCCACAGCAGCCAGGTTTCCGTACGGCCGGGATTGTTCCAGCGGTGCGGAGTCGAACTCTCAAAATAGAGACTATCGCCGGGCTTTAGATGATAATGCTCCTTGGCGTCGAGCCAGATCTCAAAATTTCCGCGAAGGACGTGCAGGAATTCTTCGCCTTCATGCGAGTAGGATGCACCGCTGCCGCCCCCGGGTTTGATGCGGAAAAGGTGCGGCTCCATCGCGGTGTTCCCCCAGGCAAGCAGCTCCATGCGCACGCCTGGCGTGGTCTCCAGGACTTTTCGCTGATGTGGGCGCACAAGACGCGGATTATCGCCGGCGGTTTCGAAGAGTGAAAGAATGTTGGTGCGGTAGAAGCGGGCGATGCGGCGCAGCGTGGCAATCGAGCAGCGCATCCGGCCTCTCTCGAGGGCGCTCAGAAAACCGACGGAGACCCCCGTGGCGCGAGCCACTTGAGCGAGTGAAAGGCCGCGGCGGGTCCGCAGGCGGCGGAAACGTTGTCCGGGAAGGAGCGTGCTCTCCGCAGGAGCAGAGACGATTCCCTGGCGCTTGAGCACGTGGACGATGGCGGCGGGATTGAGGCCGCGGGCCCGGCGCAGGAAAATCGCGCGCTGCAGCAGGCGCACATCGGATTCGTTAAAAAGGCGGTAGCGGCTCCGCGTGCGCTGCGGCGAGACGAGGCCCAAGGCTTCCCAGGCGCGCAAAGCGGAGGAAGAAATGCCCACGCGGCGCGCCACTTCGCTGATGCGCAACGTGCGCGGCGGTTTGCGTGCCGCCGATGTGTCGGATAAATTCTTTGTGCTTGACACCGGTCCCGGCCTTCTCTAAGTTTACAGGATTATAGTAAGGTTTCAGGAGCACAGCAACCTCGAAGAATTGGTCCTCGAAAGATTCTTCGCGGCAAGGGGTGAGGGGATGAAGGTTGACGCGCAATTCCGGCAACTGCGTTCGTGGTGTTGCCGCAGCATCTCATTCGCAATCGTTTTGGCGATGGCATTCTGCCTCGCAGTGCCGTTTGCCGGCGCGCAGAGCACCGGCGGCCGCATCCGCGGCACGGTGGTGGATCCCAGTGGCGGAGCGGTGACCGCCGCTAACGTTAACCTCCGAAATGAAGCGACCGGCGGCGAGCGCACAGCCCAATCCAGCGCGACGGGTGAATATGTGTTTCTTGAAGTTCCCGTCGGCACTTACACAGTGGAGCTTCAGCTAACTGGATTCAAGAAGTACCTGCGCAAGGGTGTCACCCTCGAACTGAACCAAATTCTGACACTCGACATTACTCTCCAAATTGGCGGCTCGACGGAAGTGGTGGAAGTCACTGGCGCACCTCCCGTGGTGGATACGACCTCGACGCAGCTCGGGGCGGTGGTGAACGAGCGCGCGGTGAGCCAATTGCCGCTCAACGCTCGCGATACCTACCAACTGCTGCAATTGCAGCCCGGAGTCCAGGGCGTTGGAGGATCAGATCTTTTCTACGGGAGCAATCAGTCGGGCGCCGTTTCTGTCAATGGAGGCCGTGGGCGCTCCAACAATTTCAACGTCAACGGCGGCGATGGTAACGATCTGTTTGTAAACTCCCCGGGAATTCAGCCGACTCCCGACAGCATCGCGGAATTCCGCGTCCTGACCAATACGTTCGATGCCGAATACGGGCGCAACTCTGGTGCTGTCATCAACGTGGTCACCAAGTCGGGAACCAACAATCTCCATGGCAACGTCTACGAATTCCTGCGCAACCAATTATTCAATGCCAAGGGCTACCTCGATCTGCGGCGGCCCGATGACAAGCAAAACCAGTTCGGCGGAACGTTTGGCGGTCCTATCAAGAAAGATCGGACCTTCTTCTTCGCGTCTTATGAAGGACGCCGCGTGGTCCACGGAATCTCCTCCGATCCCGTCGTGGTTCCGACAGCTGCTGAGCGAAACGGAGACTTCTCGGCTACGCCATTCGATCCCAGCGCCACCATTCAGGATCAGTTGGTTGCTGACGTCTTCAATGCCCGGTGTAATCTCGGCGCCTCGGTAGGCGACGCCTACGGTACACTTTTTCCGGGAAGCATAATTCCGTCGAACTGCCTGGACCCGGTCGCAGTTGACCTTATGAAACGCTACGTCCCCTGTCCTAACGCGGACCCCAAGTGCTCCAATCTCACGCCAGGTGGCGCCAATGTCTTCCAATCCATTCCCAATGAGAGTTCGCACGCCAACCAGTTCACCATGAAACTGGACCACCGGATCAACGAGAAGCAGAATCTGAGCATCTACTACTACTTCAACGACTCGTTCGACGCGCAACCGTTCACAAGATTCCAGGCAGCTACCCCGAATCTGCTTGAGGGATTCGGCAACAACAACGCCACCCGCGCGCAGCAGATTAACGTTTCCCATGCATGGACCATCAACTCCAGCGTCGTGAACGAATTAAGGCTTAGCTATTTCCGCGAGGCGCAAGGCACATTCCTTCATCCGCAACACACCAACCTGGTGACCGATTCCTGTAGTTCCGCGGTGGCTCCGATCTGCTTCACCGGCACCACTGACGTACCTGGTGTCATCCCATCCGACCCAAAGATCGGGATCACGCCAGGTCTCGGCCCCAAGCGGGAAGGTATGCCGTTCATCTCCATTTCTGGCGGATTTACCATTGGCAACGACTTCGAAGGCGAGTTGCCGCAAAAGGGAAACACCTATCAGCTCAGCGACAGCTTGACCAAAGTAATGGGCAACCACACCACCAAGTTCGGCGTGGATCTCAGAAATCAACGCTTCTTCCAAACGTTGTTCTTTGACCCCAACGGTGATTACAGCTACTTCGGCGGCGGTTTAAACGACCCGATCGCCCTCGACGTCAATGGAAACCAGAACCTGTTTCCCAACTATTTACTGGGTCTTCCAGATTCGTATTTGCAGGGGTCAGCCCAAAGTGAGGACGTTCGTGGCAACTCGATCTACCTGTTTGCGCAAGATAGCTGGAAAATCCGGCGAACTCTGACCCTCAACTATGGATTGCGTTGGGAATACAACCAACCGCTCTACGATGCGGGGTTGCGCTACCAAACTTTCAGGCCGGGGCAGGCTACGACGACCTATCCCTGCCAACTCACGGCGGCAAGCCAGGCAAACCTCGGATATCCTGATACCAACTGCAACCCCGGCGGTTCAGCTGCGGCGGTATTCCCGCTGGGCCTGGTCGTCCCCGGGGACAAAGGTGTTCCGAAAGGGCTCACCGACAATTACTACAAGTCTTTTGCTCCTCGTATTGGAATTGCCTGGGATCCCAAGGGAGATGGTAAGACCACCGTCCGCGGCGGATGGGGACTCTTCTACAACCCGATCGAGCAACTTGTGCTCGAGCAATTCCAGGCTGAGCCGCCCTTCGGTGGTAGCTCGCTCCTATCCGAAGGCCTGTTCAACACCCCTTTTGTTCTTCAAGATGGAACCGTGGCGCCCAATCCCTTTAACGGGGTTCTTACTCCGCTGCACGGAACCCCGACCGACTGGTCCGCCTTCCGTCCCATCCTGCTGTTTGGGGAACTTGAACCCAAACTGCGCTCGCAGTACACCGCGCAGTATAACTTCGGGATCCAGCATCAGCTGACAAAGGACATGGTGCTCTCTGTTGGTTACGTGGGCTCACAGGGACACCGCCTGCTCGCTACCCACGACATCAATTTTGGAAACGCGCAGACCTGCATCGACATGCAGAATATTTCGGATTACTACACAAACGTCGCGCCGAACGCGGGCTTGGCTTCCGATTATGCCTGCGGGCCGTTCTTCGCTGACAGTTCTTTCTTCCTGCCTGCGGGTTCGGTACCTGCAGGCTTCACGGTACACCTCCCGTACGGCTCGGTTCCGACCATCGGTCCTGGTAATCCGGATACCACCTTGGTCGGCTTGCGTCGGTTCAGTTCGCCGATTTGCGAGCCCACCACGGGAGTCGGCTGCCCCTCCGATGGCGTCCCGGTATTTTCCAGCATCTTTGCCCAAGACACAGTCGCGAACTCGAATTACAACTCGTTGCAAGCTTCGCTGGAGAAGAGAATGAGCCATGGCTTGCAGTTTGAGTTGGCCTACACCTTCAGCAAGTCCATCGACAACGCCTCCAGCTTTGAGAGCATCCTGAGACCGATTTGCGACCGTTGTAATCGCGCGCTCTCTCTCTTTGACGCGCGGCACCGGTTCGTGCTCAGCTACCTTTGGTCGCTTCCGGTGCCCGAATATCAGGGTGCGAAGGGCAAGGTCCTGAACGGATGGCAGGTTTCGGGCATTACTACTCTTCAGACCGGTTTCCCAATTCGACTGGAGTCGAGCAACGACTCGGAACTGGAAAACAGCTTTGACTTCGAACTGCCTGGTAAACCGGATCTAATTGCCCCATTCCGCACGTTTGATCCCAGAACCCACGGAGGCCTCTACTTTGATCCCAATTCCTTCGCTCTCCCCGTCCAGGATTTCAATTCGACACCACTACAGTTGTTGGGCAACGCGCCGCGGACCATCTGCTGCGGACCGGGGATTTCTAACTTCGATTTCTCAGTGCAGAAGGTCACACGCATGGGAGAAAAAATGCACCTTGAGTTCCGCGCCGAGTTTTTTAACATCTTTAATCATACCCAGTTTCTGAACCCAGACGGCAGCATCACCGACGGAGCGGATTTCGGCCGCGTCAAGCGCACTCGAGAGCCGCGGCAGGTGCAGTTCGCACTGAAGCTGTTCTTCTAGCGAGCTAGAGGAGAGCGACGATAGTTCAGAAGGCGCGGCACGCAAGAGCCGCGCCTTCTCACGTTTGAAAAAATTTGCACGGAGAGTGCCACCCGTCAGGCCATTGCGATCCTCGTTGGAATTGCAGGGTGTACACTGAAAGTAAGGCAAAAGCCGCGCAAGAGCATCATCAGGTTTTCCACGCCGATACTGACCGCAGGGAACAGACCTGCAATCACGGAGCACTCAAATGCACGACGCACTACAGAAGGAAATCGCCACCTACGAAAAGCGCACGCCGAAATCGGCAGTCGCCCACAAGCGTGCTCTGGAACGCATCCCGCTCGGGGTTGCGAGCAATTACCGCCATTACGAACCATATCCGCTCTTCGTGAAGGATGGAAAGGGCAGCCGGATTCACGACGTCGACGGCAACGAGTACATCGACCACAACCTGTGTTTCGGCGCGCTGATGGCGGGGCATTGCCATCCCGCCGTCGTGAAAGCCGTCGAACAAAAGCTGCATGAAGGAACAACCTTCGGGATGCCGCACGAGCAGGAATGGGAGCTTGCAGAGGAAATTTGTAAGCGTTATCCGGTGGATATGGTGCGGTTCGGTTCCAGCGGAACGGAAGTCACGATGCACGCCTGCCGCATCGCGCGCGCCGCCACGGGCCGCGACAAGATTCTGAAGTTCGAAGGCGCGTACCACGGCCTGCATGACAACGCGCTCGTCAGCGTCAAGCCCAATGCCGAAGACTACGGTGATCCAGAGGCTCCCAATTCCGTTCCCGGGGGCGGTGGCGTGCCGAAGGCTTCGCTCGAGAATGTTGTCGTCGCCAGCTTCAACAACCTGAGGAGTGTCGAGAATCGTTTTAAGCAGTATCCTGGCCAGATCGCTGCGATCATTCTCGAACCCATCCTCATGAACGTCGGACTGTGCATGCCGCAGCCCGGTTTCTTGCAGGGCCTGCGCGACATCTGCACAAAAAACGGCGCGTTGCTGATCTTCGACGAAGTGAAAACGGGCGCGAAGCTGGCCTGGGGCGGCGCTAGCGAATTTTTCGGCGTGAATCCGGACATGATCTGCCTGGCAAAGTCCATCGGCGGCGGCTTGCCGCTGGGAGCATTCGGCGCGAGCCGCGCGGTAATGGATCTGATCTCGCAGCACAAGGTCTTCCACGGCGGCACCTACAACACGAACCGTGTGGCCATGGCTGCGGGCCTGGCGACGTTCCGCGAAGTCCTCACGCGCGAGAATTATGCGCACGTCGGCAAGCTCGGCAAAAATCTCACCGAAGGCTATCGCGCCATCGTCAAGAAATCCGGCCTGCAAGCCTACGTCGCCAGCGCCGGCGTCAACGGCACCTTGATGCTCTATCCGAAGGAGATTCAGAACTACCGCGACTGGACCAAGATCGACGTCGATCTCTGGCGGCACTACTGGTTCGCCATGGTCAATCGCGGCGTACTCGCGCAGCCCTATTGGTGGGACGAGCAGTGGACCATCTCCGTTCAGCACACGGAAGCCGACATTGACAAGCACCTCGCCGTTTTTGAAGAAATCGCGCCGGCGCTCAGGAAGGCACAGCAAGAGCGAGGCCTGGCATTTGTGGGCGCAGCCGGACATTAGTCCGCTCCAGTACGTCGGTTAGGAGAGAACGCCATTGGCGAACGAGGTCACCACTGCGCCGGCAGCGGCTGTAACGCAAGAAGCGCCCCGCCTGCGCCGGGTGCTGGG
>QHZB01000376.1 GCA_003224525.1 Acidobacteriota bacterium
ACGCGGAAGATTGGCAAGTAGGTGCGTTAGCGCGAGATTGTATTGCTTAACCGTCTTTGGCCGATCATTGCGGTGGAGCTTGAGGAATCTTTCTACCGCGACTTTGATCGGTGTGCGGCCTGCGTTCGTCTGGTCCTGGTATTCAGCGACGGTGAGTCCTTGGGCAGCGGCTTGGGTAGCCAGGGCCACGCCATCAGCGTTTTCCTGGGCTTGCTGCGTAGTATCGAAGGGTTGACTCCAGCACCGCTTGCCTTGTGCGTCTGTAAAGCGAATATGGAACTTCGCGCCCTTCGGCGGGCGGCCTTTGCCAACCCTTTGATACTCCCATCCCCGGGGGCCTTTGAACCTTGCGTATACGCTGGCCATGCTGGACACCATCCCAAATAAATGATGAAAAACGGTAGCACGGAGGTAGCAAGGAGTCAAGAATGCAGTAACATGCAGGGAAGAATAGGTATGGCGGAGAGGGTGGGATTCGAACCCACGGTACGGTTTCCCGTACGCTCGCTTTCGAGGCGAGTACTTTCAACCGCTCAGTCACCTCTCCGCGGTCGTTGCAGGCTTAATCGTAGCAGAGCGTTGCGTTTTTCGGTAATCGGGAGGGGACATTATGCCAATGCGTTGGGAAGTACAGAGCTGAGTCTATGCCATGCTACCGGACGGGAGGGGCAGCGCGAAAATCGTGAATGCACAGGCCAAAGCCAGCGCTACTCGCGGCGGGCTGCGAAGAAAGACTGGATGATGGCGGCACATTCGGCGGCGAGGACGCCAGAAATGACTTCTACCTGATGGTTGAGGCGCGGGTGGGAGAGGATTTCGAAGCAGGAGCGGACGGCCCCGCCTTTGGGATCGTCGGTGCCGTAGACAAGACGCGGGACACGGGCTTGGAGGATTGCGCCTGAGCACATACTGCAGGGCTCGATGCTGACATAGAGAGTGGTACCAGCTAGGCGGTAATTGCCAAGACGGTGGGCGGCTTCGCGCAGAGCCACGACTTCGGCGTGGGCGGTCGGATCACAATCGCGGATGGTCCGGTTGCCAGAACGGGCAAGAATCTTGCCGTCGTGGACAAGCACGGCTCCGATGGGAACTTCGCCAGCTGCGGCCGCGGACCGAGCTTCCGCCAAGGCTTCCCGCATGTACTGGATGTCGGCTTCCATGCTGGGCGAGAGAATAACACGCGGAAAGAGAGAGAACGGAATTAACCAGAGAACAGAATTAACGCAGAGACGAGAGCATGCAGAGCGGAAAGAAAAACATCGGAATTACAGAGGGCACGGAGAGCACAGAGGACACAGAGCAGCAAGAAGAAAAGAAGAAACCGATTGCTTGACAATTGAGGAGGGGAGAAACAAACTATGCCCATGCGGGAACTCCTGGAACGACTGTTTCAAGTCGATTTTTTGAAGGGCCTCGCGGTCACGTTTCGAACACAGCATCCCAAGAATATTGTCACGGAACAATATCCGCTGGAACGGCCGATGGTGGCGGAGCGGTATCGTGGCGCGCCGCGGCTCAACAATAACCCGGAAACGGGCGAGACGCTATGTATTGGCTGCAATTTGTGCGCGTTAGCATGCCCGGAGAATCTGATTGTGGTGGGCTGGGAACGTGACGACGCCACGCGAAGGAAAGTGCTGACGACTTTCACCTATGATACTTCGCGGTGCATGTTTTGCGGACTCTGCGAAGATGCCTGCCCGGTTGATGCGCTGGAATTGACCCAGGATTTCGAAATGGCCTACTTCACACGCGAAGGCGCGATTTGGGATCGTCACCGCCTCGAACAGGGGCCGACGCCCGCCCGCTACACCCGCTGAAGATACCGAATGGAACTTCGCAAAGATCCCATCACACAAAGCTGGGTCATCCTAGGACAGAGAGAAGCACTTGGCGATGCGCCAGAGGAATGCCCCCTGGAGCCAGCCAAAATCGAGAAGCTGCGCTCCATTCTGACGTGGCCGGCAGAGGGGGCATGGCAGGTGCGCGTGCTGCCGCACCCGGAGCCGCTCTATCACGTTGAAGGGGAACCCGCACGTCTGGCCGAAGGGATGTACGACAAGATGGGTGCGCTCGGCGCGCACGAGGTCGTGGTCGAGACGCCGCTGCACGACAAGCGTATGTCGCAGTTCAGCGACGAAGAGATCGAGCGCGTGTTATGGGTGTGGGCCTCGCGAATCGCTGATTTGAAGAAGGATGCGCGATTTAAGTATGTCAGCGTCTTTAAGAACCAGGGCGCGCTGGCTGGGGAAGAGTGGGCGCACGCGCATTCGCAGTTGACGGCGACGATTTTCGTGCCGCGGCGAATCAAATACGAACTCAGCTCCGCGCACGAATGGTTCAAGGATAAAGAGCGCTGCATTTTCTGCGACACCGTGCGTCAGGAAGAGAAGCAGGGAAAGCGCATCGTGGACGTGCAAGGAGATTACTATGCGTTGTGCCCGTATGCGTCGCGCGTGCCGTACGAAGTCTGGCTGATGCACCGGCGGCACAACCATTTGTTCGAGCAGCCGCGGCCGGGATCGAACCGCAGACAGTTGGCGGCGTTACTGGGTCGCGTATTGCGCCGGCTGGAGAAAGTGGCGCCAGCGGTTCATCTGGTGGTGCACACCTCGCCCAACACCAAGAACAAAAAGGGTGAATTGGCCGGCTACTGGAAGACGCTGGCGGACGATTATCACTGGCACATCGAGATCCTGCCGATCGTGGAGAAGCGCAGCAAGTCGTACAGCATCAAAGAGGTGTATTTCAACGGTGAATTGCCGGAGCATGCCGCGGCGAACTTGCGAGCGCTGGACCCCAATTCATGAGGGATGGCCAAGCGAATCCATGTGAGTCCGGCCGAATCTTCATTAATTTGATCATTTTCCTGTTTTTCTCGGTTTTTTGCGTCGTTTTGTACCTGGCGCGACGCCCCATTCTTCGCTTCACGGCAGAATCATGGATTATCGAGGATCCTCTCGACAAAGCAGACGCGGTGATCATTTTAGGCGACGATAATTTTTACGCCGATCGGGCAACGCGGGGAGCGGAATTGTTCAGGGAAGGGAAGGCACCCGCGATTGTCGCGAGCGGAAGACGCCTGCGGCCGAGTGCGGGGATCGCGGAGTTGATGGAGCACGATCTAGTGGAGCGCGGAGTGCCGAGAGATAAGATCGCGCGTTTTACTCACGATGCGGATAGCACGCTGGAAGAAGCGCAAGCACTTGCGCGACTCGCAAAAGAAAGAAGATGGCGCAGCGTAATTGTGGTGACATCGAATTTTCACACGCGACGCACGCGCTATATTTTCCGGCGGGTTTTTCCACAGGGCATGGAGGTGCGTATCGCGAGCGCACGCGACGGAGACTTTGATCCCGAGCGGTGGTGGGAAAAGCGTAAGTCAATCAAAGAGTTAACGCGGGAATTTGCAGGCATGGTGGCGGCCTTGTGGGAGCTGAAAGGGAGAAGTGAGACAGGTGAGACAACACAATCACTAGTGGGATTCAGGGGACTAATTCCGCAATTAGTGGTGTAGCTGTTCAGGAAACACCCCAGATTTGCTACCCCCCCATTCCTTGTTTACTCCCGCTAAGTCGTGTACTATGTTGATTCTTCCGAGTCGCAGTTCCAACCAGCCCTGCGATGAGCGGCTTCGAAAATCCAGTTTTCGATGTCGAGGTGTCTGATGTGGAAAAAAGAAGATTCGAAGCCTGAAGGAATTTCCGGCAACGCCGCACCTCCCGTAGCACCTCCCGTAAATTCCGCGACTTTGTCCGGCACAGCTCTCGCCAGTGCGCCCTCGCTGTCCGTTGCACTCCCGGCTTCGTCGCGGGCGGCCGCGTGTATCAGCCAGGGAATCAAGATCAAAGGTGAAGTAATGGGCAGTGAGGATCTTTTCGTTGACGGCGTGGTGGAGGGAAAACTCAGTCTTACGACAAACTGCTGTCTGACCATTGGACCGAACGGAAGCGTGAAAGCGGACGTGAGCGCGCGCGAAGTCATTGTGCGCGGAAAGATCGAAGGAAAAGTTACAGGGCGGGACAGGGTTCAACTCTGGAGCACCGGCCAAGTCACCGGAGAAGTGCAAACGGATCGCCTGTCCATTGAGGACGGTGCGCTGTTGCGTGGAAGGGTCGAAGCGGGAAGGCAGCCGAACAAGACATCCGAGATCAAGGCTTCAGCGGCAACGGCAACAGGCAAGGCTGCTGACGCGACATCCTTGAACTCGGGAACGGCGGCGGACTGACAATGACCTTCCTGAATAAACTGGGCCTGGGAAGCGGGATGAGCCGCAGTTTTTCCTTGCCTCTGCATTCGAATGCGCGCGCGCGTACGCCCGGAGCGCCGATCTCCGCCGTGGGTCCTACTCGCGTGCTGGAACAGAATGAATCGACGCGGGTTTCGAACGGGCTGAAAGAATTCTTGTGGAATCTTGACGGTCTTGGGCGGGGTACGTTGCTGGATTTAGGCCCCGCCTGGCAAACGACTCTCAGCTTCTTTATCGAGCGCGGTTTCCGCGTCTCCTCGGAAGACATCCTTCGCGGGTGGAAAGCGTTTTTGACCGAAGAAGAGAGGCGATTGCGGGATGAGGCCGATGCAAGCGAAACTCTGGACATGACGTCGAGTGGGCGTGCGACGCGTTTCCTGGCGGAGAACCTACAATACCCTCGCGCTTCCTTCGATGCCGTGCTCTTGTGGGACTTGCTGGACTACCTTGAGCCGACGCTCGTGAAGCAAATGGTAGCGAGCCTGGCGGAATTGCTGCGGCCCGGCGGCGTGATTCTGGCGATGTTTCACAGCAAAAAGCCGGAGGACTTTCAGCGTTATCGAGTGGCCGATTCGAATACATTGCAAGTGATCTCGTCCGCGGTCATCTGTCCGGCGCAAAAGGTTTATCAGAACCGCGAGATCCAGGACCTCTTTATCCGCTATCGAACGATGAAATCGTTCGTCGGCCGCGACCAACTGCGCGAAACACTCTTCATCAAGTAATCGTTGGAAGTTTCCAATCCACGCGAGCGCTGTGGAAATCGCGCGTTCACCCTATTCACCCTCAGCGGTTCCGCATCGAAGATTGATAATCAATCCAACCGTATGATTCCATTCATACTTTAGCCGGAGTACGCTCGGAGAGCAAATTCGCATTGTGTTTTTGCCCTTGACTTTTCTTTTTATCTTGTATATAGACTATGTATAAGTCATGAACGACTCTCTGAACCGCCGCACCAAGCTCTCCGCCGTCGAGCGCAACTTCCGTTCCCGCATTGCGCAGCTTTCCTCCGGTCAATGGTTTCTTCGTGGCACTCTCTCGGAACGTTCGGGCACTTGTGGCAAGGCCAATTGCCGTTGTGCCCGAGGGGAACTGCATAAATCTTTGTACTTGGTGCAGAGCCAAGCGGGGAAGCTTCGCCAGATCTGTGTCCCCAAAGCCTGGCAGCAACGCGTTCGCCAGGCCGTCAACGACTATCACCTGATGCAGAAACTGATTGAGGAAGTTTCCGAGCTGGAATGGAAACGACTTCAGGAAAAGAAACGATAACGGTTCTTCGCCGCCTGATCGCCTATGCGGAAAAAATCTTTCAGCTTTCCAAAGATATCGTCACGCAGGTTTCCGATCGCAGAGAGAAACCACGCATTTCCACCGCGGCGGTGGTGAAATCGTCGCTGGTGCTGTTCTGGGCCAGGTTGGGCAGCATCAACGCTTGGGAACAGGTTGGGCGGGCCCGCTTCTGGCAGCGCTGGCTCGAAGAGCCGACCTTCAGTGCGGACACCCTGGGGCGAGTCCATGCGCTGCTCGACGCCAAAGGGTTGCGGCAAGGGCTTCACGACGTTTACGAGCGCCTGAAACGGAACAAAGCCTTGCCGGATATTTACGGCCTGGGAGTCGTCGTTCTCGACGGTCATGAGAGCCACGCCAGTTACCTACGTCATTGCTCGGGCTGTTTGCAGCGAACCATCCACACTGCAGGAGGCGATCGCATCCAGTTTTATCATCGGCAGGTTACCTTAATGTTGCTGACTGCTGCGCTGTCAGGACGGGAGGCCGTGCGCTTGCTCCTGGATCATGAGCCGCAGCGGCCCGGCGAGGAGGAAGTGGCAACGGCCCTGCGCTTGTTGGCGCGCGTGATCCCCGCCTACCCGCGGGCCTTCGATGTGGTGCTCGCCGACGCGCTTTACGCGGAGGCGCCGTTTTTCAACTTTTTGCTCGCTCACGGCAAACACGCTCTGGTGGTGCTCAAGGATGAACGGCGCAACCTCTATCAGGATGTGGCTGGATTATTCGACCATGTGGCACCTCAGCCGGGTAGCTATCGATCCCGCCAGTGCCACTGGTGGGACTTTCCAGACTTACTCACCTGGCCCCAGGTGCAGGTCCCAGTGCGCGTGGTGCGTTCCTCGGAGACTTATACGGTTCGTCGGCAACTCGACAAG
>QHZB01000377.1 GCA_003224525.1 Acidobacteriota bacterium
GTTAGCGCTGCAAGTGGAATTGACGGCGTTCGCACCTTCGGCCGGGTTGACGATCAAGAAGTTTACGCTGCCGTCTGGAAAGCACAGCGCAGCGTCCTCGATCGCGTGATCGAGACGGCGTAGGGCTTGAGGCCCGGATTAACCCCCTCCGTGCCGCGGAAGTTCTGGTTCTCCAGGAAGACCAACCCTGCAGGCGTTGATCCGCCGGGGAAGTGGGCTTGGGTAGAGCTGCTGCCAGTACAAAAGAGCCCGCTGGAGTCGAACGAAGGGTTAAGCACCGTGGGATCAGGGGTCATCAGGGCGTAAGCGCAGTTGTGCCAATACTGGCCGCCGAACGAGCTGATGGCCAAGTTCAGTTTCATGACGTCATTGAATACGCCGTAACCGCCAAACACCTTCAGCTTTCCGTTCTTTAGGACATCCCAAGCCAGGCCGAGTCGGGGAGCAAGTTTGTCTCCCCAACCGAACTGAATGGGCTTGGCCGGGAAATCGTTTGCGGTTGTCTCGCCAGGGAGATACTCCTTTTCCAAGCGGAAACCTGCAGTGATGGTGACGCCCTTCCCGATGGTCCAAGAGTCCTGCAGAAAGAAACCATGGTTGAAACTGGTCGCGTACCCGTAGGAGCCATAGTCCTGTACGTACGCGTAGCCATATGTGCCGGTGCAAGCGGAGCCAGCGGGATCTCCATAACGTGAACCGGTGGGATCGGATGGTGTCTGGTGGGCTGCCACTAACGCAGCGCAATTGGCAAAACCGGTTGAACCCCCTGCAGCGTAAAGCTGGGCGGGATAAAGTAGGACGGCCGGCTGATTCCAGCGCTGGAAGATATCGTTGGAAAGCCGGTTGAGCTGATAACCGAATTTGAAGTTGTGGGTGCCTCCCCAACCGCTCTTGAACCAAGCAATATCCTGGTCGAACTGGACATGCTTATTGGCATTTCGGACGGTTGTGTTGATGTTATTGGCGGCCGTGAAGTACCCGGTGGACTGGATCAGCTGCGGCGCCACATTTGTAGAGGCACAACCTCCAGGAGGGGGAGTGGCGGGATTGCCGAAGCAATTTCCGTCCACATCCTGCGTCGCTGCAGTTCCTGCCGAATTCCAGAAATAAGTGTCACCGGATGTCGGGAAGCCGAAGTCCTCGTAATTCTCAAAGAAATAACCAAAGCGAGTGGTGGCAACCAACCGGGGAGTGAGGGTAAAGTCCGCACCGACATTGGTGGTTTGATTGGGCGCGGAATACCCGAGACCATGGGCGAACGCGAACAGCGGTGCGGTGGAGTTGACGTTAAACATCCCTGTGGTCGAATCAGGGTTAGGCAACTTCTGGCCGCTTTCGCGCTGATACTGGTAGAGCCAAGATGCGAAGACGCGAATCTTCTTCGAGACGCTTGCGTCAATCCGCGCGTTGGTATAGTAGGTCTGCTGGTTTTGATCGAATTTCTGCAGCCCCAAACCTTGAGAACTGAAATCCACTGTGCGGCGAAGTTTGGTGAGTTCCGGATTGAACCCAGCAAAGAACCAGAGGCGATCCGTCTTGATGGGTCCTCCAAGCGTGAAACCGGGTAAAAAATCTTTCGTGCTGTCTTTTTGGGGTTGATAATCCTGATGAACGGGATCGACCAATCCCCAAGATGGGGGAGCACCCGGGCCCGAAGGGTCGTAGCGGGAGTAATCGTTAGGCACACCATTCATCCCCGAGGTGTTGTACTGAGCGACGACCGAACCATGATACTTATTGCCGCCTTTTTTCATGATGACGTTGGCCACGCCACCCAAAGCGCCGCCATATCAAAAGGTACATTCGTGTGAGAGTAACCGCCGATGAGATTTGCCGTATCCTGACCTTCGACAAGGTACCCGTTTTCCGAGTCCGCAGCGCCGCCGACCTGGTACCCGGCCGCCCCGCCGTTCGAACAACCTGTCGGAGAGCAGCCGCCCGTCCCCGGAGTTCCGACGCCCATTCCGCCTTGCAAGGGCTCGTTGCGGGCCGAGGGAGCAAACTGAATGACCGACTGGAAGGATTCGCCATGCGGGATGAACTTGATCACGTCTTCAGTAATATTTGTCATAGTGCGCGAGGTAGTCACATCGATTTGCGGCGCCGCACTGGTCACCTCGACGATTTCCGAGGTGGTTCCGACGTCGAGCGCGAGGTCGACCGACGGAAGATGGCCAACTTCGAGAATCAGACCGTCACGTTTGAGGGTTCTAAAGCCCTTCGCCGTCACCGTAATGGTGTACGTTCCCGGTGGAAGATTGGCGAAGCGATAGTAGCCGCTTCCATCTGTCTCGATTTCCTTGCTGCCCACTAGGGATGAGCCAGTAACACTTACCCTAGCATTTGGTACGACTGCCCCCGTGGGATCCTTCACCGTGCCTTGCAGGCCGCCCGTTGTCTCTTGGGCCAGGGCCGATAATGAAAAGACTCCGCACAACACGAGCGCCAAACTGCTCACGAGCCATTTATTCTTCATAGCGCAAGAACTCCTTTCGCTGCATGCCGGATCGAAAAGCTGGTCGCTGCGAAATGAATGAGGAAACGTCAGGGAGTCCACCCCACTCCCAAATTCGGGGACATATTGTCATAAGTCATGCATAAATTGTGCCAAGTTTTACAAATACTTCTGATTTCTTTAATATGTTTATTTTCATAGAGATAGGTACAATTTATAACTGGTTAAACATTACCCTTAGCATTTCTAGGTTTCAATTTCTTGAGGAATGTACAAAATTATGGATTCATTAAGTATTGAGAGTTCCGTACCCGATTTGGACGGCGTCGCGGCGTTAATTAAGACGCCCGATTGGAGTTATGCAGTGTTCTCTTCTAACCCTGATGGCGGATGCGTTCGGCGAGGGAACGGGCGCGCTGCCGGGCGATGTCCACAAAGTGTGAATCGCCGGCGATCTGGTCGAGCATGGGCAGCACCCGCTTCGGTTCCGGCAGAAGGCTGCGGTTCAAATCCGATTCGAATTGCAGCAAGGCGTCGTTGATTCCCAGCCGGTCGTATTTCATGCGCCGGGAAATCAAGTCCACGTGTTCCTGCTGACGAGCCAGCCCCTCAAAAATCTGCAGAAGCTGTGAGGCCGGCGAATTCAAGGTGTAATTGAATTTTGCTTCATGGACTTCGGGGCCGGATTCCCATCGAAAGGTCTTCTCGCCGAGATTCGCGATCTTGCGATGCACATCGAGATCTTGACCCTGGAAATGTTTGAGTTGCGCCGCCAGATCGAACATCTTCGTGCGCCATGCCGCGCTCACCTGAAATGGCAACGAGCCGGCGTCTTCGTCCAACTGGCGGATTTCATACGCGGCGGTATCCGAATCTTCCCGCACCGTGATCTCGATGAATTCGGGTGAGCTTCCCTTGAAGACACGCCGAAAGGTCAGCTTGGCGCCGCCGGACGGGGCGGGGACAGAGAGCGCCGCGGATGCCACTAGGCAGGCCGAGGCAATCAACAGAAGAAAACGCAGAAGGGAAGTCTTCATCGCGTCGATACGATGCGCGGCAACCCGCCACGCGTTGCGCCGCCCGGTTGAATTTCGTTTGGCAATCCAGGGGAGCCCATTCGGGTGCGGTGCGCGCGCGGCTTCGCCGGTACATTCTGACCCGCCAGCCCGAACCGCCGCTGGGTTTGTTCCGTCTGCACGTGGCACAGAGCCACCGCCAAGGCATCCGCGGCGTCCGACGGCTCAGGTGTTTCGTTCATCGATAGCAGGGCACGGACCATCAACTGCATCTGCCGCTTGCCGGCATGTCCGTGACCGGCGACGCGCGCCTTCACTTCCCGAGGCGCGTAGCTGTAGACCAGCACTCCGTGCTGTGCCGCGGCAAGCAGGATCACGCCGCGCATTTCCGCTAGCCGCAGCGCCGTGCGCATATTCAGCGCGATGAAAACGCTCTCGACGGCCAGGGCGTCTGGGGAAAACTCCTCAATCAGGCCACACACTCGAGCGTGCACATCCTGAAGTGCCGCACCCGCGCATTCCTTCTGGCGCTTCGCCGCCACTTTCAGCGCGCCATAATGAAGCATGCGGCAACGCCGTCCGTCGCTCTCGACGATCCCGTAGCCGGTCGGCCCCGTGGCTGCAGGGTCCACGCCGAGAACGCGCAGCCAGCCGTTCTTTTCGCTCCGACTGCCCGATGAAATCGTCCCGGCCATGGCCCCAAGTCTACGGCCTTCCGCGCGTCCCTGCCAGCGCTTTGTAGTGTGCATGTCTGGTAGAAACATAACGGGCCAAAGAAAAACGGCCAGTCTGCGCCGCGGACTGGCCGTCAAAACAAAGAACCGGGTGAATTAGTTCGCGCCCACGGCCGCTTGAATTTCGGATTCGTCGATATCGAAATTCGCGTAAACGTGTTGCACGTCGTCGTGCTCTTCGAGCGCCTCGACCAGGCGCACCATTTGCGTGGCCTGTGGGCCCGTCAGCTTGATGTAGTTCTGCGGCACCATGCCGATCTCCGCGGACTCCGGAGTAATTCCCGCCTTCGTCAGCGCTTCCTTCACTTTTTCGAGGGCATCGGGCGGCGTCACGATGTACCATGAGGAGCCATCGTCCTTCAGATCTTCCGCGCCCGCTTCCAGCACGAGTTCCAGCAGCTTGTCTTCGCTCGCCGCTTCCTTGGGAACAGAAATTTCACCCTTGCGGTGGAACATCCATCCGACAGCGCCGGCTTCGGCCATGTTGCCGCCGTTCCTGCTCATGAGATGGCGGAACTCACCAACCACGCGGTTGCGGTTGGTGGTGACCACCTGAATCAGCATGCCCACGCCGCCCGGGCCGTAGCCTTCAAAGGTGGCTTCCTCATACTGTTCGCCTTCGAGCTGGCCGGTGCCTCGCAAAATGGCTCGCTCGACGTTGTCGCCTGGCATGTTCGCGGCCTTAGCGGCCAGAATCGCGGTTCGCAGGCGCGGATTGGTGTTCGGTTCGCCGCCGCCGATGCGCGCGGCGATGCTGATTTCGCGGATGATTCGCGTGAATACGCGGCCGCGTTTGGCGTCGGTGGCCCCTTTTTTATGTTTAATCGTGGCCCATTTTGAATGCCCGGACATGACACATCCTCGTTTGTTTCACGTGACCGCGGCCTTGCCGGGTCATCGATGGAAGAATTTTGCGCCGCAGAGCGGTTTCGGAGTACGCCGGCCGGTTTGCGGACCGCACTTTTGTGTGGCCGTGCCGCTGCCGTACACCACGCGAACCGAAGCACGGTCGCCAAGAAAGTCGGCCGTCTTGCGGCCGCCAAACAAAACGACACCAATGCGGAGACTTGCTGTGAGCCGCAAACCCCTTGCGGAACCATAGTAGTTTAGCACAGCCGCCCACATCGGGAAACGGGCTATAACTCCACTCCACTGGGGGGCATCTCGTTGGTCAGTGGTTTGCTATGTGGCCCTGAACTGCTTTGCGTGTCGCTTGCAGCGTGAACGTGAGCGACTCCTTCGGGATGCCGGCCACAAAAGGTCTGATCATCCAGCCAAGCCCCGAGGGAATGTCTCGCGTCAGCGAAGCCACTTCACTTTGGACGTAAACGCCGCCGTCGCGCTCTTCCATGCGCCACCACGTTTCCATCCGCCACATGAATCCGTCGTCGTCGCCCGGTGTTTTTTCGCGTTCATTGCTCTTCCCGGCGTTTTCGACTTCCGCAATGCGCACGGCCGAGCTGCGACTATGGGCTTTCCCCGGCGCATCGTGGAAGTAGTGCACTTCATGCTCGGTGTCCAGCACCACGGTGATCACTTTGTGCCGCCGGAACCGCAGGAAAACCCGGAAATGATCACCCTCGCGCGATTCGATTTTCGAGCGTTCGACGTCCGGGGTGTAATATACGGAGTGCCGGTCATAGTCCTCAAGCACGCCCAGCACGTCCTCGAGTTTCGCTGCAGGAAGGAACACCACGCCGCTCCAGTGATGGATCATCCCTCCGGGGCACGCGATGGGCTTGTTGCTATCGAGGATTTCCAGCTTCTGCATCTTTACTTCGCCACGTTTCAGCGCAGCGTAGGCGTCCGCGCGTTGCTCTGCGGGGAGTCCATCGACCCACAGCAGGCCTGTACCGCGCTTCAACTCGTCTTCATTTCGCGCTTCCGCCAATTTTACGTACCGTGCAAACGCTCCTTGGGTCTCCGTTTTCAATTTTGGGAGCGCCGGTTCGCCCGCCTGCGCGACGAGAACGGACATCTGATTCAGCGTCAGCACGGCCAACAGGAAAATGATGACTCTTGCGGCGATGTTGTCTATGGCCTTCACCTGTCGCGCCAACCTGTCAGATTGCACCAACCGGTCTATTCTTAACCTATTCATTCGAAAGCAGCTTAAGGAAAAACGTCTGCATGCCCCTGGTCTAGAATGCAAGGTCGAGACCGATGGATGCAAAAGAAAAGGAGGGCCTGGGTGCAGGCCCTCCTTCCAAACGCGCTGAATTGTAATACGAAGGGAAGCTGAAAAGGAAACAAGCGGGTTGGGTAGCTCGCACACGACCCCTTGCGGAGCCGCTGTCCCCGCGCGGCCCCCAACCCGTCCTTAAGACACTACGCATCTGCATTGCGTGGCTCAATGGGTCAGCAGAGCCACTCGACGGGGTACTAGGGTTTTAGTACAGAGGGCCCCTTTTTCAAGGCGGTGACGGTTCTCTCAATTCCACAAAAGTCTTTCCATTGCTATAAGATACACATGGGATGCCCTGCTAATCCTGCTCTCGGGAACCCGAATAGTACTACTCCACGTCGTCCTCTATCTCTAGGTTCTTTCGCATCCCTACTCTTACAGCCAGTCTCCGGACGGCTGAGGCACATTTACAGCGGGTTGGAGTTCTTCGTTCGCTCAACCTGTAAAATTCGCCTTGACGGTCTTTTATCCTTTCTTATAATTAACTATATATTAAACTATATTTGGAGTGCGAGAGGCCTGCTCCCGCTTTTCTTTTTTGCGGCTTGCCGTTTCGGTTCTTGCTTTTCGGAAATGACCAACAAACATATTCTTTAGAATCAATCGTTTGTAAAATGCTCATTTCGTAAGCCTTTTCTTTTGATATGCATGCATTATTGTTGGGGAGTGTGCCCCGAGTGTACCCCCTGGTGTACCCCCCCGGCTCCGGACAACCTGCTGCTCCCCTTCTGGGTAGGTCTATGAATCAGTCTCTCATCGCAGGGTAACGTACCAACGGGCATATGTGGCCATTCCAAGGAAAAGAACAATCCACCAGACCAAGAGAAGACGTCGCATCCAGAACTTGTACCGCGTAATTCGGAACTTCTCCGGAAGAAGATTTGTACCTACCGCCAGCAGGATGTACAAACCCGCCAACTCAGCAACCCCGCCAAGGGCCGCGTGCGTTGCCGCCAGCGCGTAGTAGGGCTTTCCAATCCTGCCTGGGAGTTTGGGAAGTACCTGACGATGAACCGCGCCCGAGCGCAATCCTCCTCCTTCAGGGGGGAGTAAGCGAGTGGCACTTTGCTGTTGACACCCGTATCGTTGTGTAGTATAGCATCATACATGAGAATGCTGATTTTGAGCATCCGGCTAAGAGCTGAGCAACTCCAAGGCTTAGAGAAGTTTGCTAAGGAGCGTCATCTCTCTGTGGGGTGGTGCATCCGAGCAGCTGTAGATGCGTGGTTAAAAAAGAATGCAAAGAACATTTAAGTATCGGCTCTATCCCAGCCGCAAGCAGCGGGAGACTCTAGGGGCGCAGGTAGACCTGTGCCGAGAGTTGTACAATGCCGCTTTGCAGGAACGGATTGCGTCGTATAAGACGACAGGGAAGGGTGTTACTTGGTTAGAGCAGCAAGCCCAGCTGCCTGCCATCAAGGAAGTGCGCCCGGAGTTCAAGAGTGTTCACGCGCATACGTTGCAGGCGGTACTGATTCGTCTTAACCGCGCATTTCAGAACTTCTTTCGTCGCGTCAAGAAAAACGAGACACCCGGATTCCCGAGATTCAAAGGGCGCAACCGTTTTAGCAGTCTGGTATTCACGCCCACAGCCTTCCAG
>QHZB01000234.1 GCA_003224525.1 Acidobacteriota bacterium
CGCAGAACAACGCCAGTCCCACAAGAAGCCCGACCAATCCATTCCTTCTCTCAACGATTCTCATAGCCTTATCTCCTCACTTCACTTACGGGGCCTGCGACGTCTTCACTCGTTCGATCACGTGGTTCAACTTCGCGTTCGTAATGCGCAACGCCACAAGCGCTTGCTGCTTCGCGGCTTCTCCTTCCCGCCACCTCTGAACGTTTCGGTAGTGCAAAAAGCCCAACGAGCCGCCCACGATCAGCATCGCGGCAACAGCGCCCGTCAGCGCGGGCCGCAACCAACGCCTGTGCCAGAGTTCGCCGAGCCGGTTTGCGGTTCTTGGGGCAGCCGTGACTCGCGCTTGTCGTTGAATGACATGCGCCATCACTCTCTCGGTAAATGGTTCGCCCGGATCCTTCCGCCGCAGTGCAGCGCGAAGATCGTCTTCAGAGAATTGCATAACGTGCCTCTTTCAATTTGCGTGTCAACTTTCCCCGCAGTTCCTCAAGTGCGCGGTGAAGTGTACTCTTCACCGTGTTCACCGGCATGTTCAGGAGTTCTGCGATTTCGCCCGGACCCAACTCTTCCTGGTAGCGCAAAAGCACCACCATCCGCTGTTTCTCCGGAAGTTGCGCCACCGCTTGGCGCAATCTTTCGTGCAAAAACGCGTCTGCCGGGGCCGCTCCTGTCGCAATCTCCTGCATTTCCTCCAGGGGCAATTCGCGTCGGAAATTCTTCCGCCGGCTATGGTCGATGCAGCGATGCACCGCCGTCCGCCGCAGCCAGTGCGTCAGGTGCGACGTGGACTGAATGGCCGGAAGTCCTTGGTAGAGTTGCAAGAAAACCTCTTGAGCCAAGTCTTCGGCCAGTGCCCGGTCCGCAAAGAAGTGCCAGCCAATGCTGAAGACCATGCCCTGGTGTTCGCGCACGATCTCTGCAAAAGCCCGCTGATCGCCTTGCGAAGCTCGCCGCAAGACCATTTCCATTCTGGCTTCCGGTTCCGCGCTCAAGGCCCCCTCTGGAAGAACAATACGCAGGAAAACGCAATTCGAATGCAAGCATTTATAAGTGCTCACGCTTTAGCCTCTGGCGAATTGATACGGTGGCAAGCTGTCGATGCAATGTCACAATGTAACATTGTCACATTCTGGTCGCTTTGTTAGGACCGGCTCGCGATTTCTTTCTTCTTGGATGTCGCTGATTTCAAAGGCGTTCGGCCGGATAGCATTTTCGGTATGGACAGCGTGAAATCACCGCAGCCTCAGAAGGGCAGAGTGAGTCAGTCCTGGTGTGTGTCGTCGGTCCGGCACGTCTTGAAGAATCGCCGCTACCAAGGGCAGATTATCTGGAACACTAAGCGCAAGGTGCGGGTACCGGGAACGGGCCGGCGAATCTACCGGCGCCGTCCTGAATCAGAATGGGTCGTGACTTCCGCACCCCACCTGCAGATCGTTTCTGATGAGCTGTTCGCCGCAGTCGAGCGGCGGTTCGCCATAACCCAAAAGCTCTGGGGGGTGGGCCTTGCCCATGGCCAACAGAAGCAGGTGTATCTGTTTTCCGGTTTGCTTGAGTGTGGCGACTGTGGCGGCAGTATCACGCTGGTGGGTGGAAGAGCGAAGACGTCACGATCGGAGTACGGATGCTCTCTCCATGCACAACGCGGCGATAGCGTTTGCCGAAACGGTTTGAGGATCCAGCGTCAGCAGTTGGGAGATCGCCTTTTGTCGGGCTTGCAGGACAAGGTGCTGCGCGAGGAATTCGTTGAGTACGTGATCTGCGGACTCCAAGAAGAACTTCGGCAAAGGCATGAAAATCTCGAGGCCGGACTCGAGAGCCTCCGCGATGAGAAGCGGCGCATTGAGGTGGAACTTAAGCGCCTCGTGGATACGATCGCGGTCGGCAACAGCTCCGCGACCGTCATGGCTGCGATCAACGAACGCGAGGCAAGGTTGCGCGAAATCACAAATCAGGTGATCGAACCCGGGCCTGAATCTCTCCAAGAAAAACTCGAGGAGTTACGGACCTTTGCGGTTTTGCGGTTGACGCGCTTGCGCGAGCTACTGACGAACCCGGCGGCGATCCATGAGGCGCGGGCGCTCCTCGCGGATCAGATCGGAAAGTTCAAGCTAGAGCGCGTCAACGAAAATGGCCGGATAAGCTTCAAAGCCAACGGAAACATAGACTTCTTCGGGGAAGAGGTTCTTACACGCGTGGGTGGTGCCGGGGGCCCGGTTCGGACCGTTCGCCCGTACTCCTTCAGCCTGTCGCTGGCTGCATGAAGAATGTCGGGCACTACACCTCCATCCATTTCGATGACCGTTACGGTGAACGCTACGGTTTGGGAAGCCGGACTGCGAAACAGCCTTCACCGGCTGTCTTTAGATTTTGCTTTTCGGAGTCCCTGCGTGAATCGCTATCTAGTAAACGCCCGCGCGTTGACGGGCCTGTGCACACAGCCTAAGATTGCCGCCTGAGGCGGATCGTTTTCTCATGATTGGCCGGACATTGGGGCGCTACCGGATCCTCGAACAGATTGGCGGGGGCGGCATGGGTGTGGTGTACCGCGCCCTCGATGCGCGACTGGAGCGCGACGTCGCGGTAAAAGTCCTGCCTTCGGGCGCGCTGGTCGATGAAGCCGCGCGGCGCCGTTTCCGTCAAGAGGCGCTGGCTCTTGCCAAGCTCTCGCACCCCAATATTTGTGTGATTTACGATTTCGATACGCAAGATGGCTTGAACTTCCTGGCAATGGAACTTGTTGTGGGGCAATCGCTGGCCCAGAAGCTGGATGCAGGCCCTTTGCCGGAGAAAGAAGTCGTGTCACTGGGGACGCAAATCACCGCAGCACTCGAAGAAGCGCATGAGCGGGGAATTGTCCACCGTGACCTGAAACCGGGCAACATTCTCGTCACCCCAAAGGGGCAGGCGAAGGTGATGGACTTCGGTCTGGCACAGTTGTTGCAGTCGCAAGCTGATCTCGCAGCAACCCAGACGTTTGCCGAAACACGGGGGTTGAGCGGGACCCTGCCTTACATGGCACCAGAGCAGTTGCGTGGCGAAACACCTGATGCACGGGCGGACATCTACTCGTTAGGCTGCGTGTTCTACGAAATGGCCACGGGACGCCGGGCATTTCTGGAGGACTCAGCGCCACGGTTGACGGATGCAATCTTGCATCAGGCACCCGTGGGGCCGCGCGCGGTGAACGGTCGAGTTTCACCGCAACTCGAAGCGATCATCCTGAAATTGCTGGATAAGGATCCGGAACGGCGCTATCAGACGGCGCGCGAGCTTCGCGTGGACCTGGAGCGGTTGAGGATGCCCACTACTCCCATTCCCGAAACGAGAGTAAAGAAGTCCATTGCGAAGCCCGTCCTGGCGGCAGCCGTTGGCATCGTGATTCTTGCTGCTATTGCGTTTGGACTCGATGCCGGTGGAATCCGTTCTCGTTTCTCTGGCGGGTCGGGGCGCGGCGAAATCCGATCGATTGCCATATTGCCGATGGAGAACCTCTCCCACGATCCCGAAGAAGAATATTTTGCCGACGGCATGACCGAAGCCCTGATCACTGAATTCGCGCAAATTCGCGCTCTGCGGGTGACCTCGCGAACATCGGTAATGCAGTACAAGC
The DNA here is from genome assembly GCA_003224525.1 of Acidobacteriota bacterium. Taxonomy (GTDB): domain Bacteria; phylum Acidobacteriota; class Terriglobia; order Acidiferrales; family UBA7541; genus Acidiferrum. The sequence goes on from QHZB01000234.1 coordinate 3,611, forward strand.
GCGCTCAGAAGACGCTCCCCCAAATCGCCAAGGAACTGGATGTTGCTGCCGTGGTCGAAGGCTCCGTACAACGCTCGGGAGACCGAGTCGAGATTAACGTTCAGTTGATCCAGGCATCCAACGACGAACATCTGTGGGCCAAGTCTTACCAACGAAATCTTCGTGACGTTTTGGATCTTCAGCGCGAGGTAGCGCGGGCCATTGCAGGCGAGATCCGCGTTGCCGTAACACCGCAGGAAAAGGAAAAACTCGCGCAGCGTCGTTCTGTGAATCCTGACGCCTACCAGGCCTATCTGAAGGGCCGTTACTACTGGAATCAACGCAGTGAAACCAGCATCAAGCGTGGCAGAGAGTACTTCGAACAAGCCATCGAAAAAGATCCGACTTATGCTCCTGCGCTTTCCGGCCTGGCAGACGTGGCGGATGCCTTGAGCTGGTACGGCTTTGAATCCCCGCAATCATTTGTCCGCTCACGGCAACTGGCCTTAAAAGCGATTGCATTGGACGACTCCTTGGCGGAGGGACATGCTTCGCTGGCGATGGGGCTGTTTTACTCGGACTGGGACGGAGCCGGAGCGGAGAAGGAGTTCCTTCGAGCCATCGAGCTGGATCCGAACTACGCAAACGCTCATCACTGGTACAGCGATCTTCTTGGCGCCACCGGCCGGCACCAGGAAGCGATCTCCGAGGAGAAGCGCGCCCTGGGAATCGAGCCGGTCTCATTGATCATGAATACGTGGCTGGCTCGCCGCTACTATTTCGGCCGCCAAATTGACGCCGCGTCAGTCCAGTGCAGTAAGGCGCTGGAACTGAACGGCGATTTTGCCCCGGCGCGATATCAAATGGGACTGATCGACATTGAACAGAAGAACTACGGCGCGGCCATCGCCGAATTTCAGAAAGCCAAAGAGCTCTCCGGCGGCGCCACGATTTACATTGCCGCCGTCGCCCGGGGCTACGCCGCTTCCGGGCGAAAGGACCAGGCGTTAAAAATATACGAACTGTTGAAACGTCCCGGCGAAAAATACGTTTCGCCATACTGGATGGCGCAAATCGCCGCGGATCTCGGCGAGAAAAACGAAGCTCTGCAGTGGTTGGAGACGGCCTGGGCGGGGCGTGCTGTCTGGATGGTGATGCTCTCCGTCGATCCGGCGTTCGATCCGCTGCGCTCAGATCCCCGGTTTCAAAGCTTCGTCCGCCGCATCCACCTCCTGCAATAAGAGATACTGCAGTCGCAGAGATCTTTGAGGCCACGATGATGAAGCCAAGCTACTGCACGCTATCAACAAAGAGGGGAGACACGAGAAGGGCCGTCCTGGCGTTCGACTGACACCATCACGACGCGCGACATAATCTCGAAACTGACGAGCGAACTCGACAAGGGCATCACGACCGAGGCCCAGGCTGTCTACCTCCTAGTGGGAATCAGAAAAATCATCGAGCGGGTCGGTCCTGAGCGCCGGGGGCAGGTCAAGCACCCCAACCTGGTGCTCGTTCACGGGCCCATTCACGCCAGTTGGCTCAATCAAATCGAAATCTATTTCTCGATCCTCCAACGAAAGGTCCTGACGCCCAACGATTTCTCTTCCTTGCAGGAGTTGGCGCAACGCCTGCTGGCATTCGGGCGTCACTACCAAACCATCGCCAAACCCTTCGAGTGGCGGTTCACACGAAAGGATCTCACCGCATTGCTCCGCAAACTGCACCACCCCGTGGACAAAGCGGCCTAGAAAATACGTGACTGAACATATGAAACGCAGTACTACTGTAAGTCAAGGTTTATATCCGGCCCTAAAAACTCTAGGTCTAAAGCAAGCAGGAATGCACGCCCTTCGTCGGGGCTGCAACCGCAGGTGGGAACTCGCCGGGATTAAACCCGCCGTCCTTCGCCAGCAGATGGGGCATGCGTCCGCTGCTATGACGGCGCTTACACCGGGGGAGATTCCACTTGAGCACGTACAAGCCGAATTTTCCTCCAAGATTGGCAATCAAATTGTAGTTTTGGAAAATATGGAAAATGAGGCGTTTGCGTAACTGCTTGATTTTAATGGAGCGGCCTATCGGAATCGAACCGACACCTGAACCTTGGCAAGGTTCCGTACTACCACTATACTAAGGCCGCTCAACGACCTTCTTTTTATAGCATGACCGGCACGGCGGCGACAAGGCCTCCCCGCTCAAGTCGCTCAAGTCGCTCAAGTCCTCAAGTCGGCCTAAAGTCAAATCCGCTGCAGGCAAGAAGGGTCATGATACCTGGGTAATACGGGCGGACTTTACCACCGGAGAACGCCGCTGGCGCTCCGCGAAGCGCGTCGCTTTATCCTTGTCGGTATAAACGCGGCCGAACTTTTCCCCGTCGGCATAGTAGACACTGACGAGGTAATGGTGATGTTTGCGGCGACGATCTTTGCCAAAGGTACTCTTGCCTCTAGTCGAGCTTTTTGTCGTCACACCTTTTGTCACGTTGGCCACCCAATCTGAAGAGGATATGCACAGCACTATCTCAGGGAAGCGAGCGCCGCACAAGTACCAGAGAAGATAGTAACACGCGCTCCATTACAGCAGAAAAGTCCGTAAACGGGAACCGCTAACTTCGCGAAGAGGCGATATGTACCCGGCGGCCTCTAACTCTCATCATACCTACTTTAGTGAGTAAAACGCGGGGAAAGCACCTTCCCTGATGGCGGGATATGACTCTTTTCCAGTTTCACAGAATATTCATATAACTGCCTTTGTTCACGGCCTGTTTCCAGCTATGGGGATGATGGAATGAGAAGGCCAATTTGTCAGGAGAAATTGTTGCCGCCATGAAACATTTTTCGATTTTCCGCGTCTTTACTAGTGTGGAGAAGATAAGCTGAGTGTGGCTGAGAAACACTATGATGATAAGTGTCCCAAAACAACCGCCCCTTGTGGAAGATCTGCGAAACCATTCTGAGGAACAAATCGCTGAATTGCGTCAACTTCTCGCGGCGGGGGCGCCTTCGCGGCCAGATCCGCGCCGGCCTGGTTTTTATGAAGTAGAAGGCCTTTCGAGCACGTACTACGTGTTTAAGTATCCGACAGGCACGAAAGTGCTGCTGCTCGGCGTATGGGGACGCGAGAGCGATCCGGCAGCCTCCTTGGTGGTGTGTACCTGTCCAGCGGCATAATTTCCTTTAAACTATACCCCGAGAACAAGCAACCCAAAAAAGTGTCCCGGTGACAATCGGGACGCTTTTTTAGTCTTCATCCAGTTCTAGGGCGGCAGAGTTGATGCAGTACCGAATTCCGGTGGGTTTCGGTCCGTCGTCAAAGATGTGCCCGAGGTGGGCGTCGCACCGGCTGCACTTCACTTCCGTCCGTCGCATCCCGTGGCTCGTGTCGCTCTCCGCTGCGACGGCCTCTTTGCTGGCCGGAGCATAGAAGCTGGGCCACCCGGAGCCCGAGTGGTATTTTGTTTCGGAACGAAACAAGGGCTGCCCGCAGCAGACGCACTTGTAGGTTCCTGCCGTTTCGGTATCCGCGTATTCGCCTGTGAAAGGCGGTTCCGTCCCCTTCTTCCTGGTTACATAGTATTGATCCTGCGTAAGTTGTTTCTTCCATGCCGAGTCTTCCTTGCGAAGCTTTTCTGCCATGGCCTCTCCCTCTGATGGGTATCGTTCAAGCAAATCCCGCGCCTTATAAGACTCGGCGCACTGGCTTGAGGTTTCCAACGCTACTCCGCCGGGCGGTCGTAGCAAGAGCCTGTAGCGAAAGCCACCTTGCCAGAAACCTCAGCCCAAGAATACGCGGATAAACGACGCATCCGCAGGCGAAAATCGCCCGCGCTTGGTCAGTCTTGGTCAGCCGTTGACACGGGGCGAATAGTCCTTTATCTTGGTTCTTCACAATGATTGGCACACTCACAGTCCGGGGCCACCATCATCATCACGGCCACACGCCGCGCCCCCTGAGGTGTGCATAGCGATTCGCTAAAAAGAGCACTCTTCAGCCCGCTGGCGCAACAAGCCCCAGCGGGATTTTTATTTTCGGTTTCATTTTATTCAGGAGACGGCACCGTGAAGATCGACTTTCAGAAAAGCGGCGGGCTAGTGCCGGCCATTATCCAGGACGAGCGCACCGGCGACGTGCTGATGCTCGGCTTCATGAATTCAGAGTCGCTTGTGGAGACGCAGCGCACCGGAGAAGTGGTGTTCTTCAGCCGTTCGAGAAACAAACTCTGGAAGAAAGGCGAATCCAGCGGCCACGTTTTGCTCGTTCGCGAGTTGCGCGTGGATTGCGACGCGGATGCGCTCCTCGTGCGCGTCGCAGCGGCCGGGCCGGGCGTCTGTCATGAAGGCTACCGGAGCTGCTTCTTCCGGAAATTAGAGCCGGACGGAAGCGCCAAGATCATCGCCGAGCGCACGTTCGCCCCCGAAAAGGTTTATGGACGGGAGAAAACTCGATGAGCCGGCTGAAGCTGGGAATCCCCAAAGGCAGCCTGCAGGACGCGACGCTGGATCTTTTTTCGCGTGCCGGCTGGAAGATCACGCTGGGCTCGCGAAGTTACGTGCCGACGATTGACGACGACGAAATCGAGTGTCTGCTGGTGCGCGCGCAGGAGATGGCGCGTTACGTCGAGTCCGGCGCGCTGGACGCGGGGATCACTGGTCACGACTGGGTGGTGGAAACCGGCGCGTCGGTGGGCGAATTGTCGGAGTTGATTTACGCAAAACAGCGTCTGGCGCGTGTGCGCTGGGTCCTGGCTGTGCCGGAAGACTCTGCGATTCGGGAACCGCGCCATCTGGAAGGAAAAGTTATCGCGACCGAAGTCGTGCACATCACGGAAAACTATCTCGCGAGGCACGGCGTAAAAGCGCGCGTGGAGTTTTCCTGGGGTGCGACCGAAGTCAAAGTGCCGCAACTTGCGGACGCGATTGTGGAAGTGACGGAAACGGGCTCGTCGCTGCGCGCCAATCGCTTGCGCATCGTCGATACCGTGCTGGAATCCGCGACGGTGTTCATCATGAATAGCGCCGCCGCGGCCGATTCCTGGAAGCGCGAAAAAGCGGAAAACCTGATTCTGATGCTGCAGGGCGCTATCGCCGCCGCAAGCAAAGTAGGTCTGCTCCTGAACGTCCATCGCGACGATCTGTGCGCTGTTCTAGGGGTTCTCCCCGCGCTGAAGAAGCCGACAATTTCCGCTTTGAGTGACCCGGATTGGGTCGCGATCAACACTATCGTCGAGGAAGCTGTAGTCCGGCAGATTCTGCCAAAACTCAAAGCCGCGAAGGCCCAGGGGATCGTCGAATATCCCCTGAACAAGATCGTGCTGTGATGCGCATCGTGAGACTCACGCCTGCGGTCGAGAAAAAGCTTTTGCTTGCGCGACAGGAGCATGACGCAGAAGCTGAAGGCATTGCGTCGGAGATTGTCGGCGATGTTCGCCGGCGCGGAGACGCGGCACTCTCCACTTGGGTGAAGAAACTCGACGGCATCGATCTCCACCGAGAAAGTTTGTGGATCTCCGGGGGCGAAATTCGTGCCGCCCGCAAGCAAGCGAGCCGCGATTTTCTTCGCGCGCTCGAACACGCCGCCCGCAATGTCCGCCGCGTCGCGGAAAAACAGTTGCCGAAACCATGGACGATGGAAGTTGAACCCGGTGTGAAAATCGGCCAGATGGTGCGCCCGATCGATGCCATCGGCTGTTATATCCCGGGCGGACGGTTTGCGCTCGTTTCCACTATGGTGATGACGGTGGTGCCGGCCAAAGTTGCGGGCGTCCGTTACATCCAGGTCGTATGCCCGCGGCCGAACGCCGCCCTGCTGACGGCAGCTAGCGTTCTTGGAGTCACACGTGTAGCTCGAGTGGGCGGCGCACAAGCGATCGCGGCTCTGGCCTACGGCACGAAGCGCGTGCCCCGAGTTGAGAAAATATTCGGGCCTGGCAATCGTTTTGTTACTGCCGCCAAACAACTCGTCAGCAGCGCTTGCGCGATCGATCTGCCCGCAGGGCCAACAGAAGCAATTGTCTTGGCCTCCACAGGAAACCCGCGCTGGATCGCCGCGGACCTGCTCGCGCAGGCCGAACACGCTCCCGATGCGGGCACCTATCTCGTTACGACTTCAACCAGTCTTGCGCGGCAGGTGCAATCCGAAGTGGCGCGGCAACTACAACAATTGCCGCCGACGAATCCCGCGCAAATTTCGATGAAGCGCGCGGGCGCGATCCTGGTCGCGCCGTCCCTCCATATGGCCTGCGAATTCGTAAATCGGTTCGCGCCGGAGCACCTCAGTCTGCCCGGCAATGGGGACGCGCTCTTAAGGAAGATTCACGCCACGGGAACCGTTTTTCTCGGTCCTTGGGGCGCGCAACCGTTTGGCGACTACGCCAGCGGAGGCAATCATGTGCTTCCAACAGGCGGGTGGGCTCGCAAAAGAGGTGGACTCTCATCGGCAGATTTTGTGAAATGCATCTCCGTTCAAACAATCGGCCGGTGGGGCTTCGAGCGTCTTGCTGGAACCGTCGAAACACTTGCGGCGTCGGAGGGGCTCGTGGCGCACGGCAACGCGGTGAGGGTTCGCCGATGAAAGTTCACTTGCCGGTACGCGAAGCGATTCTGAATCGCCGCACCTACGAGGTGCCCGCCGAAGGGCGATCCGAAAAATTGCGCCTCGACTTCAATGAGAACACCGCGGGCTGCTCACCGGCGGTAAGGCGTGCGCTCGCAAAGCTCACCACCAAACAACTGGCGATGTACCCCGAGTATCAGGCGCCAACGCGGCGGATCGCGCGTTACTTCGGTGTCCGCCCGGAAGCATTGCTGCTCACCAACGGTGGTGACGACGCCCTGCGCGTTTTCTTCGATACCTTCGTCCAGTCCGGCAGCAGCATCCTGATTTGCGAGCCTACTTTTCCGATGTACCGCTACTACGCGGAGATTTACGGCGCCCGGATTTCGGTATTGCGCTACGGCAGCGAAATGGAATTCCCCCTCGAGGGCGTCATCGCCGCGCTGCGCAGGAGGCCGAGCGTTCTCTTCATCGCCAATCCCAATAATCCGACCGGAACTCTGCTTCAAAAAGAAGAGTTGCGGAGAGTCTTGAAAGCCGCCACGCACACCGCGGTAGTGATGGATGAAGCCTATGCAGAGTTTTCCGGCTTTACCGCGATGCCGTGGATTTGGAAGTATGCGCAGTTGTTCGTGGCAAAGACGTTTTCGAAAGTTGCCGGGCTCGCAGCCTTGCGCCTCGGCGCCGTGATTGCCTGCGAAGAGTCTCTCGCTCTCGTGCGCCGCGCCATGCCCCCCTTCCCCGTCAATCTCGCTGCTCTGGTAGCGGCCGAAGCGGCGCTGAACGACCGGGAAACGATGCAGCGTTACGTGAACGGGGTGAAACGGTTGCGCGCGTGGTTCGCGGCAGAATTGGAAAGGTTCGATGTGAAGACGTACCCGAGCGCGGGAAATTTTATTCTCGCGAATTTCGGGCCAAGCGGGCCGGCACTCTTTCAGAAGCTGGAGAAGCAAGGGATTCTTCTCCGCGAGAGAAGCAAGGACATCGGGCCCGGGTTTGTGCGCATCACTATTGGAACGCAATCCGAAATGCAGCGGTTACTGAAGGCAATTCGAAAGGAATGGAAAGCTCCGGCCTGAAGTCTGGAGCTGCAAACGAGCTCACCATGCCACGCACGGCAACGATTCATCGCAGGACAAATGAGACGGATATCCGCCTGAAGCTAAATCTGGATGGACGCGGAAAAGCGCGCATCGCCACGGGAATCCGCTTTTTCGATCACATGCTCGAGCTGGTTGCTCGACACGGCGCGTTTGACCTCGACGTGGACGCGCGCGGCGATCTTGATGTGGACCAGCATCACACGGTGGAGGATGTGGGAATTACTCTCGGCGAGGCGGTGCAGAAAGCACTCGGCTCAAAGCGCGGCATTTTGCGCGCGGGCTATTTCCTGATGCCCATGGACGAAACACTCGCTGCTGCCGCCGTAGATCTTGGCGGAAGGCCTTGCTGCGTCGTGAATGCGAAGATCACAGCAAAACGCGTCGGCGATTTCCAAGTCGAACTGATGGAGGATTTTTTCCAGGGCTTCGCGCAATCGGCCAAAGCCAACGTTCATCTGCGTGCCCTGTACGGGCGCTCGTCGCATCATCAGGTCGAGGCCATGTTCAAGGCGTTCGCACGCGCCTTGCGCTTCGCCGTGGCGCGCGACAAACGCCTGCTGAGGGTTTTGCCCAGCACAAAGGGACTGCTATGAAAGTAACGATTACCGACTACGGCGCGGGTAACGTGCCTTCCGTGGAACGTGCCTTGCAACGTCTCGGCGCAGAATCTGAGCGGACAAGTTCACCCGAACGCATTTCGAAAGCGGAGGCTCTTTTGCTGCCGGGCGTGGGACATTACGCCGCTTTGGTTCGCGCCCTCGACGAGAAAAATATGCGCGCGCCTCTGATCGGCGCCATCCAGCGGGGCGTTCCTTTTCTAGGCATCTGTCTGGGGCTACAGGTGCTGTTCGATTCAAGCGAGGAAGCGCCCCAATTGCGCGGCCTACAGTTGCTGCCCGGCACAGTGTGCGCGTTGCCATCGACGGTGAAACTTCCCCACATGGGCTGGAATCAGGTCGCGGCAACTTGTACTTCACGTCTGCTCGAAGGCATCGACACAAGCGCTTACTTCTACTTCGCCCACTCCTACGCGGTCCTCGATTCGAATGGATCGTCGGCGGCAATTTGCTACCACGGGGCGCCGTTCGCCGCCGCAGTGGAGAAGCAAAATATCTTCGCCGTGCAATTTCATCCGGAAAAGAGCGGAGAAGCAGGCGCGCGCCTCTTGCGGAATTTTCTGAGGATCTCGGCGTGAGCCTGGCGCATCGCATCATCCCCTGTCTCGATACCGATGGCGAGCGCGTCGTGAAGGGAGTGAATTTTGTGGGGCTGCGCGATGCTGGAGATCCCGCCGCGCTCGCCGCCCGCTACAACTCCGAAGGCGCCGACGAATTGGTCGTTCTCGATATCGCGGCGTCGCGCGACCGCCGCCCCACTTTCCTCGATACCATCCGCCGCGTCGCCGCGGAATTGGCCATCCCTCTCACCGCTGGCGGCGGCATTCGAACGCTCGAAGACGGCCGCTCCGTGGTGCGCGCAGGTGCGGACAAGATCACCGTGAATACCGCGGCCGTGGAACGGCCCGGGCTCATTTCTGAATTATCACAAGAGTTTGGCGCACAAGCCGTCGTCCTGGCGATTGATGCAAAGCGCGCCGGCGATCATTGGGATGTCATGGTTCGTGGCGGAAGGGAATCCGCAACTCTCGATGCCGTGGACTGGGCGAAGAAGGGTGTTCAATTTGGCGCGGGAGAAATCCTGCTGACCTCCGTCGATCGCGACGGAACACAGATGGGCTACGACACAACGCTTACGGCCGCAATTTCCAAAGCCGTTTCTGTTCCGGTGATTGCCTCCGGCGGAGCCAAATTGCCGGAACATTTCGTCGACGTTTTCAAGGAAGGCGCGGCGGATGCTGCGTTGGCAGCATCGATCTTTCACGACGGCGTGCAGCCCATCCGTGCCCTAAAGGAATTTCTTGCAGCTCGCGGCGTCGAGGTACGCTTGCCGTGCTGATTCCGTGCATCGATCTGCAAGACGGACAGGCCGTTCAGTTGGTTCACGGGCGGAAGCGCGAGCTTGCCGTCGCCGACGTCTTCGGCCTCTTGAAGAAATTCAACAAATATCCCTGGTTGCACGTCATCGACCTCGATGCCGCCATGGGGAAAGGCCAGAACGACGATCTCGTTCGCGACCTCTGCGCGAGTGCGCGAAAAGGTTTCGGCATGAACGTGCGCGTCGGCGGCGGGATTCGAACCGTTTCTCGTGCCGAACAAATTGTCGGATGGGGCGTGAGCCAGGTCATTGTCGGAAGTGCCGCTTTCCGCCGCGGAAAAGTGAACGCCGGATTCCTGCGGCGGCTCGCAAAAAGAGTTCGCCGAAAACAAATCATCATCGCTCTCGACACTGCCAGGGGAACCATCACGATTCACGGCTGGCGCACACGCATCGCGCTTCAGGCAGAGGCAGTGATGACGCAGCTCGAACCCTTCTGCGCCGGGTTCTTGTGCACCGACGTGGACCGCGAAGGCACGATGACCGGCGCGAACCTCGAATGGTTTCGCAAGTTGCGCGGCGCCACATCCCATCCGATTATCGCCGCGGGTGGCATCAAAACGCGCCGTGAGATCGCGGCCTTGGAAAAGTTGGGAATGGATGCCGCCGTCGGCATGGCCGTTTACAAGAACCGGCTGCGCTAACCCGCGCGCTCGATCCTCGTCTGGTCTTCTCTCAAGCTCCGTGATCCGGCAAAGCACATCCCGACGCATCAGCGCAGATAGGCGTCGGTGATGTACTGCTGCACCATGCGCTGGGTGTTGAAGAACGAGCCATTGATGGCAATGGCGTGCTGCATGACTTCCAGGAACTTGGCACGATCGTTGTAGTACATCGGAAGAATCACGCCCTCCAGCTTGGCATAAAGCGATTCGGCTTCGGCCTTGTTATCAGCGGGAGCATTGCCGGCAACGGTGCGCCGCGATTCGCCGATGCACCATCCGGTGACCCCCTCAATGTGGCCTTCCACCCACCAGCCGTCGAGAATACTCAGACTTGGCACGCCGTTCAGCGCGGCCTTCATGCCGCTGGTGCCGGAAGCTTCGAGAGGAAACTGCGGCGTGTTGAGCCAGAGGTCCACGCCGGAAGTTATCTTCCCGCCGAGCTCAAGATTGTAGTCGTCGAGGAAAACCACGGGTACTGTTTTCCGCAACGCTTTTTTCGCCTGGAAAATCCGGCGAATGATGTCCTTCCCGCCTCCATCATTCGGATGCGCCTTGCCGGCATAAATAATCTGGAAGTGGCCGGCGTTCTTGGCAATCTCCCGGAGCCGGTCAAGATCGGCCAGGATCAGGTCGGCGCGCTTGTATCCCGTTGCGCGGCGCGCAAACCCGATGGTGAAAGCCTCGGAATCAAGCTTGAGGCCAGTCTTCTTGCGAACCGTCTCGAGCAAATCGTACTTGGCGATCAGATGCGCCGCCCAGACTTCCTCCGCCGGCAAGCCGAGCGCGCCCCGCAAACTGTAGTTGTCCTCCCGCCACGACGGAATGTAGCGGTCGAAGAGTTGCTGAAAAGCAGACGAAGTCCACGTGCCGGCGTGCACCCCGTTGGTGATGGCCTCGATCGGTATTTCCGGAAACATCTGGCGCGAGGTTTCGCCGTGCTGCTTGGCAACTCCGTTGACGTAGGTGCTCAGGTTCAGCGCCAGCTGCGTCATGTTCAGGGATGCGCCGCGGCGTGCCGCTTCCTGCAGACCCGGGAAATCCTGCTCAACCTGCAAAACGCGCTTCATCAAATCTGCGGAAGAAGCGTCCTTCAAATCGAGAAATTCCGTCTGGCCGGGGAACACGCGCGTGAGGTATTCCATTGGGAATCGGTCGTGCCCGGCGGGAACCGGCGTATGCGTGGTGAAAACGCATTTGCTGCGGACTTTTTCGATGTCCTCGCTGCGGATGGACTGGCGCCCCGCCTTGGCGGCCTCGTCGTTCAGCAATTGAAGGGCGAGGAGCGCCGCGTGGCCTTCGTTCATGTGATAGCGCGTGAGGTCGTTGTAGCCGAGCGCGCGGAGAATCCGTACGCCTCCGATGCCCAACACGACTTCCTGGCACAACCGATAGTAAGAATCACCGCCATACAGAGTGCCGGTGAGGTTGCGGTCGGCTTCGGCATTGGAAGGAAGGTCGGCGTCGAGAAAGTAAATGGGAACTTCAAAACCGCGCACCCCTTTTGCGGAATACCGCCAGCAGCGCAGCTCGACGTGCCGGTTTTCTATCGAGACGCTGGCACGGGCGGTTTCCTCCTTCAAGA
>QHZB01000235.1 GCA_003224525.1 Acidobacteriota bacterium
AGGGAGATGGCCACCATGGGCAGCCGCAGGTCGGCAGCGGCGCGAATAGTGTCGCCCGCAAGAACGCCGAGTCCGCCGCTGTAGCTCGGCATGGCGTTCTCCAAGGCTATTTCCATTGAAAAGTAGGCGACGATACGCTTTACGGAATTTACCTGACTTGCCATTTCACTCGCTTCTCTTTTGGGTGCGGGAAACCGCCGCCGTGCGGAAAAACACGCATCTGTAAACTTTAGATTGTCAGGGATTCGCGACGCGCAAGCAAGCGCTGAGGAAGCAACAGAAGCAACAGGTGTCCATAGGTCCCGTTCCGGAAAAACCAGGAGGGGCGCCGAAGCGCCCCTCCTCGATTGAATTGCCTTTGTGGCTGGTCGTCGCTTCGTTAGAACTCGAAGCGCAAGGACAACTGCGCCTGGCGTGGATCACCCACGCCGACGCGGAGGAAGCCGTTGAAGTCAAAGAGCTGCGGCGAGGACAACGGATTCACGTTGTTCTTGTTGTTGAAGGTGTTGAACACTTCGATCTTCGGGATGAGACGCATGTGCTCGCCAAGACGGAGCGGACGATCGATGCTGAAGTCAAATGTGAAGAATGCGTTGTCCTTCAAGAGATGGTTGCGGCCGCAATCGATGGCTGCGCCGCCGCCCGTCGGAATAACAAACCGTGTTCTCGAGTTTTGGAAACTACACGCCGCGCTAGTGCCATCACCGTTGACGTTATCCGTTATGGGTTGAGCGGAATGGGCCTGCATACGAACGTTTCCATGGAAACCCCAGGGCAGGTCGGCAACGGAGTAAGCGTTGAATTTGTGCGTCTCGTTGCGGTCGGATAGAGAGTATTCCGCCGCCAGGTTAAAGAGATTAGCGTATCGGAAGGTGAACGGATCGCGTTCGTTGGAATCATCGTCTCGATCGCTGGAATAGGTGTAGTTGGCGTCAAAAAGGAAATGGTGGCTCATCCGCTTACGCATCCCAAACGTCACGCCGCGATACAGCGATTTGGCGGAGCTGACCGTGTCCGTGATGTCGCCAAGGTTCGGGAAGGGAACGTGCAAGCCGACGTAGTTGACGGTGTCCTGCCCTGACGTGGGAAGCGTGAAACCCGTCCCACCATTCGGATTGGTAAAACGCGTCAGGTGAACGCCCTTGGACATCGTGAAGTCCGCGTACACCGCATAGTCGCCAACGAGTTGTTGTTCGTAGCCCACGTTAGTGGTGTAGATCCGCGGGTTCGCGTAGCTCTTGCTGAAGAAGGTAACACCGGGCTGGAATGGGAATTGCCCCGCTGGCAGAAGCGGCGGAGTCACGGTAGTCGGATACGTCGGTGCAGGAGCGGTGAATCCAGCCGAGTTCTCGTGGCAGATGCCCGCATTGTCCCTAAAAAGGCAAGTTGCCGCGGCAATGGTCTGTTGTTGGACTCCATTCGTGGTGATCGGACCTACCTGCGTCAACATGTTTTGGCGCGCGTTGAAAATGCCATAGCTCGCACGCAGTGCGGACTTTCCATTGCCGCGGATGTCCCAAGCAAAGCTCACGCGCGGCTGGAACTCCTTGTTCTGATTCGGGAGGAATCCAGTCGAATCAAAACCGGCAGTGCCAATGTATTGGCCGTAAGCAGTATTTGCTGGTGCCACCGTAGGATTTGGGAAACGCTGTGCGTCCCAGCGAAGGCCGTAATTCAGCGTAAAGTTTCGCCAAACCTTCCACGTATCTTGGACAAACAAGGAAAAGTCTTCGTTTGCGATGCTGGAGGCGCCGGACTGGTCGAGTGTTTCTCCCGCGGTAGTCGGCCCGTGCTGCAGGTAAAGGAGCAGAGGGCCGCCGGTGAAGGCCGAACCGTTAAGACATTTCGTGTCCGCATTCGTCAAAAGCGAGAGATCGGTGAACGTCCCGTCTGCACATTCCGCAGTCGTCGGTCCGAAGCCCGCGCCGAGCGTAGCGGGGGACGCGTAATGAAGGAAACCGGTCATACTGTCGAAGATGTAACGGCCGGTGAAGAAGCCGCGAAAGATCTGGGTGTTTCGAGTGTGAATCCATTCCCCGCCAAATTTCCAGGTGTGCTTGCCCTTTACCAAGGAAAAATTATCGCGGATGTCGGACCGGTAGATGAGCTCGTCAACGGTGGGCTCGATGAAGAAAGGCTGTCCGACGCGGAAGTTGGGACTGAACCCCATGGCCGTATCGGGAACGCTTGAAGAGCTGACGGCTGCACGGGGGCGAGTCTCTCGAGAATAGGTGAAATGGGCCTCGTTGAGCATGGTGTTGGAGAGGGTGCTGAACCAATTCGTGTTGATGGCCTGAATATGCGAGGGGCCTTCGATGCCGTTGGCGGTCGTCCCGTAGGTGGGAACGTCAAACGTTTGGTTGGGGTTCTTGGACCAATCAAAGTTATAAGAACCGAAAATCTGGTTCTTGGCGTTCAAGTTGTAGTCTACGCGGCCGAAGAGCGCAGCGTTCCTTTCCTGGTGGATGACCGGCAGGCCATCGTTTTCTTTGAAGTTGGTCTGCATGAAGCTCAGAAGCACTTGCCGCTGGCAATCGCCACTGGCAGCGATCTGGGCGTCGGTGACGTTGCTTCTAAACACTGGATTCGACACGCCGCACGCCGTGCCGAGAGGAGCGCCCAAAGCGGCGCGATTCAAGTTTTCGCGGATGCCTTCACCGGCGGCGAAGAAAAAGAGCTTATCCTTGACAAGGGGGCCGCCAAGGCTGCCGCCGAACTGATTGCGGCGAAAACCGTCGAGCGGCTTGCCGTCCGAGGTGGCCGCGGTCAACGACTCGGTGCGGAAGTATTCAAAGCCAGAACCGTGCATGGCGTTGGTTCCGGATTTGGTGACGACGTTGATTACGCCACCCGCGCTGCGGCCGAACTCCGCGTTGGCGCCGCTCGCCGTGATTTGGAACTCCTTTACGGCTTCCAGCGTGATGTCGATCGCCGCGCGCTGGCCGCCCATCTGCTCGCCAAAGAACCCGTTGTTATAGTCACCGCCGTCGAGGCTGATGTTGTTGAAGATGCCGCGCTGCCCGTTGATGTTGATCTCGTCGCCGTCCGGGCCTTGGGTGATGCTGACGCCCGGAGTCAGAGTGAGGAGGTCTTCAAACTTGCGTCCAAGAACGGGGGTAGTAGCCACAGTCACTTCATCAATGGTGGAAGAGGATTCCGTTTTTGTGACTTCCACAATCGGCACGTCGGTGACTACGATCTGCTGCGCGACCGACGAAACCTTCATGGTCACCGGCAGCGTGATGGTTTGCCCGACGGTGAGATTCACATTTTCCTGAACGATCGTAGCGAACCCGGCTTTGCTGATGGTGAGGGTGTAGCGGCCCGGGGCAAGACTCAGGAAGGCGAAATGACCGTCCGTGTTGGTGGTATCCGTCTGTACGAAATTGGTTGCTAGATTCTTTGCTTCGACAGTCGCACCCGCCACGCTTCCACCTTTTTCATCGAGAACGTCACCCTGGACGGTTCCCGCGCTGATCTGCGATTGTCCCCACCCCGGCGAGGCCAGCCCCAGCTCAAGTGTCAAGACACAAAACGCACACAACAATTTTTTCATTTTCTCTCCCCCAGACATCACAACCCCCTCATTCGCACGAGCCCTGGAATTCCCCAGAAGGTTGAGGCGGCTCGCAAGAACGAATACTGCGAGGGAGTTTATGCTGGGACGGTCCAAAAGCACAAGAGTGGCGCCTGTGGAAACCTCCAGCCTTGAACCAAGTCTTGGATGCAATTCATCGGTTTACGGAAAGGCACCATGGATCTTGAAGGATGGCGGAGCGCAAGGTCAGCTACAATCGCGGCCCGTGGAAACAATTGTCGACGTGAACGAGGTTGCTGTGGTGAGCGTGACGTCCTCGATCCAGGAGTGTGGCTTCCGCCGGAACAAATGCATCTGCGAGTGTCCAATAATGAACAACTCCTTTTCCTTTGATGAAACCGTTTGGGTCGCATCGCGCATCTATAATAATACATTGAATAAAGATCCGAAGAAGGGTGAGACCGGTCGTAGAGTCAAACCATGGGCCTGGCTGGAATGGATACGAAGGTTGGGAAACGAAGCTGCTGGGTGGGTTCTTGTGGAAGCGCCGGGGTTACTAAATTGGGTCACCAGTCTCTCTGCCTGAACCACTTCCTGATACGTTGTTATGAAAGGCTTGACGGCCTTGATCCGCGGGGCCGCAAGTTCAGCGCTGAACCCGTCGACGTGGTCTCGATGCGAGCCTTCATCGAGGAATGCTCGCGAAAGGCGCTCGACGTCAGCCTGCAGTCTCAGAACCTGAGCAATCTCCAGCGCGGACGCTTACTTGACATTTTACTCTGGGCCGGTGAACTGTTCCTGTTGTTGCGGGCCCCACGCCTCACTCTCACTCAATCCATAGCTTCCTCTGAAGGCCGGCCTGCGGCCCGCGCGGCTTCTCCGAATCTCTGAGTTTCTCAATTTGCC
>QHZB01000378.1 GCA_003224525.1 Acidobacteriota bacterium
GAATCTTTGGAAGGCGCGGCTGGCGATTATGCAGTTTTCACCATTCAATCTTGTATTCTCAAAAGAATGAGCTTCTTAGAAGTAACCGAGCCGCGATGCGCGGCTCAAGCATGGAAGGAACGGACGACTTGCAAGTGCACTCCCGTGAATGGGTTAGAGGCTACCTCCTGGTCTCACGCCCTCTTGCTCGGATATTTGTTCCTCAAGAGAGACTTCTGGACATGTGCGACCGCCCGGTGTTTCTTGCGTCCAGCTTGTAGGTGCCTGAAGTATTCCGGGCCTCGCTTGGCGATCACCCTCCCGCCCTTCTGTCCAAGGTTACTGGCAAATCAAAAGCACACGGCTGTCTTTAGTTGAGGGAGAGACTTGCTGAACCCGTTTGTCAATCGAGTGAGTAAGTGGAGATGCATCCACACTGATTTTTCGTCCGATTTCAGTTCTCCGATTATCGTCCAAGTGGATTATTTCCCACGCTCGAGCATGCGTTTGAACTCGGGCTCTTCACGCAAGCAAGCCAAATCGGTATCTCGAGCGGCCAAGTCCCACTCGCTGAAGCCGGCTTCCGCTGCTCTTTTCAGCGTGGTCAAAGCCTCTTTCTTCATTTGGAGATGACTATAAGTACAGGCCACGTTATAAATCGTATGCGCATCCGTCGAACCGTGCAGAATGCGTCGCCGCAGCCCAATCTTTCGTCCCCCCGTATCATGAATTTCGTTGCCGCACCCGGCGGCTCGCGTTCCCACGCTTAACTTCGCATTAGCGCTTTATTCTGCCCCGACCCACTCCGTGTGGAGTGTCGGTGGTCGGAGCAATGTTTGCATCACTACACAATATTGCTCCGTCTTTTCGCGCAATCCGCGCAGTTGTTCCGGGGTTGCCTTAGGAGCAGCAACATCAAAATGAAGATGAACGCTCTCAAAGCCGACGGGCACGTCTTTTGATATGCCAAGCGTGCCTCGAAGATCCAAGTCTCCCTCCACCGTGACCTCAATGCGTTCGGTTGGTATGCCCATAGCCGCAGCTACCATCTGACAGGTGATTTGCGCGCAAGCCGCCAGAGCCCCAAGCAAAAGATCACCCGAACAAGCGCCGGTACCGCCGCCTCCGACTCCTTTGTGGGCTTCGGCATGGTAGATGGCACGGCCGATGTCGACCGAGCAGGCCACCGGAACATCCGTCTGTTCACCTTTCGCCCGGATTGTGATTTGTGACGCATTTGGGTCACTGCGGTACTGCTCTTTCAGCGGCTTCTGAAGCGATCGAAGATCCATGGCAACCTCATCATTATCCTTCTATTCTTAGCGATTTTTCGCTGACCGGGGCAGCTTCGGCCAAGCCGTCTTCGCCCAAGCACTTCGCCCAAGCCGTCTTGAGGCCGCTCCATCTGCATGCTAACATGCGGGCGCATAAGGGGGACGGCCTTGCCCAAATTCGTCATCGAACGCGAAATACCGGGAGCCGGAAATCTATCCGATGTGGAGTTGCGCGAAATCTCTCAAAAGTCTGTGAATGTTCTCAAGGGAATGGGTCCTGCCATTCAGTGGCTCCATAGCTACGTAACCGGCGACAAGGTTTACTGCGTCTACCTCGCTCCAGACGAGGCGGCGGTCAGGGAACACGCACGAAGGGGAGGCTTCCCCGCGAATCGCATCTCCGCCGTCCGCAGACTGATCGACCCGACAACCGCGGAGTGATTGTCGGCTGGCATGTGCCTGGCGCAGGCGGCTTAAGCCGTTGGAC
>QHZB01000379.1 GCA_003224525.1 Acidobacteriota bacterium
CAGGCCGGCGTGCCTGCGGTGTTGGTTAATACCTGCCTTGCCGGGTCCAAGGTGGATTCCAGCTTGGCCTGTTCTGCGGGCGTGAGCGGAGCACCAATGCTTTGGCGCAGCGCCGCTGCTGCGCCTGCCAGCCGCAGCGAACGCTCTGCTTCGAGTTCTGCCGCCGCAGTGCACGCGAAACACTCCAGCAGGCGGGCAATTCCGCGCTTATGTTCTAGTTCTTGGAAAATTTTTAGGCTTTCCCGGTATAGAGAGTGCGCTCTGGGACAATTCCGCTGTTCTCTCGCCAAGCTTCCCAGATCAGCCAGCGTGCCAGCAATGCCCCAGCGGTCACCGAGTTCCCGAAAAATTGCCAGGCCCTGTTCGTACAGTGTCCGCGCGGCTGCGGAGTCACCCTGATCGCGGGCGACATCTCCCTGGTAGTTTAGCGACCAGGCGACGCCCGTCCGATCTCCCAGTCCTCGGAAGATTGAGAGACACTCCGC
>QHZB01000380.1 GCA_003224525.1 Acidobacteriota bacterium
CGCGCACGGGGATAGTCACCCTGCAATTTGACGACATTCGCCAGGTTACTGAGAGAACGAGCGACGGCCTTCTGGTCGCCCAATTCTCTCCACAGCACTAGGCTTTCTTCGAACAGAGAGTTCGCAACGGCGACGTCACCCTGGTCCCGAGCATTGACCGCCAGCGCGTTTAGAGAGACGGCGACGCCCTGCTTGTCACGCAACTGACGCGCGATGTCCAGATTTTCCCTGATGAGCGCATCCGCCGAGGCGTAATCTCCCTGCTCGCCGGCGAGCACGCCTGCGGCAAAAAGCGCGCGCGCTCGCGCCTTCGTGGGAGCTGCCGCTCCTGCGACCTTCAGCAACTTGCCTAGTCTGTCCCTGCCTTCGGCGAGATACTCGCGCGTCTCCCAGAAGCGAAACAGGGCCGCGCCGAGCCGCAGGCCCCACTCCGCATCTCCGGTTTCTATCAGCCACTCAAGGCCCGCGCGAAAATTGTCATGTTCTAACGCGAAGCGTTCCAGCCTTTCCGCTGCTTCCGTGCCGCTCTGGTCCGCAGCCTCCTCTTCTGCCAACACCAGGCAGTAGGCGGCATGGGCGCGCTTCGTCAAGGTCTCCTCCGAGCTTGCCTCCAGTTTTTCCCGAGCGTACTCGCGAATCGTTTCCAGCATCACGAACCGCGATTCACCGTTCGCTTGCTCGACTTGCTGCAGCAGGCTTTTGTCCACCATAGATGCCATACCGTCGAGCAGGTCCAAATCGAGATCGCGTTTGGTGTCGCACACAGCTTCCACACCTTCCAGACTGCATCCGCCTCCGAACACCGATAATCTTCTGAAAA
>QHZB01000381.1 GCA_003224525.1 Acidobacteriota bacterium
GTAGCTCCAATCGATGGCAGCGCGAAGCGTCTGCTGCCGCCGCGGCAGGTCCCGCGCGCCGCCCGTCAATAACTGCAACCGGCTCGCCAGGCGTGTCTGCATGGAAGAGGGCGAAAGAACTTTGATCCGGGCGGCTGCGAGCTCAATCGCGAGAGGCAGACCATCCAACCGGGCACAAATCTCGGTGACGGCGGGCGCGTTTTGTCGGTTAAGTT
>QHZB01000382.1 GCA_003224525.1 Acidobacteriota bacterium
CGCCGGCACCGGAAATTCATGTTCTCCGTAAACGTGTAGCGCTGCGCGACTCGTTACCAGGATTTTAAGATTGGGAGCCATGGCCAGGAGCTCTGCCACGGTAGGCGCCGCCTGAATCAGGTGCTCGAAATTGTCCAGCAGGAGAAGCATTGGTGCGCGCAATGAATCCTGTAAATTCTTCTTGAGTATTTCGAGCGGCGACTGACCTCCCGCTTCCCGGATCCCCAACGTCTGAACGATCACAGAAGCGATGAAGCCCGGATCGCTTAGCGGGGAGAGCGGGACAAAATGAATTCCACCTGGAAAGCGATCAACAAGGCCACTCGCCACCTCCACCGCGAGACGCGTTTTGCCGATCCCGCCTGGACCCGTGACCGTGACCAGGCGCACATCCTGACGCAGCAGGAGTTCTTTGGCGGCAGCTACTTCCTTCTCTCGCCCCACAAACCGGGTCCGTTGCACAGGAATATTGGTCGGGCGGGGCTCCACCTGCTTAACTGGCTTTTCCGAGAAGCGGTCGCGTATCGCTGCAAGTTCGCGTGCGAGATCTCGGGTAGAGACGTAGCGTTTATCGGGCTCTTTTGCCAGGCACCTCTCGATAGCCCAACACAGCGGAGCGGGGGCGTCGGGGTTTTGCACTCCGATCGGTTCGGCCTGTTCCCGGAGAATGGCCACCAGTGTCTCCGCTGCTGTGCTTCTCGGAAAGGCGCGTTTTCCTGTCACCATCTCGTAAAGCACCAGACCGAACGAGAACTGGTCTGACCGGAAATCCAGCTGGCCGCCGCTGGCCTGCTCCGGTGACATGTATTGCACCGTTCCGAGAATCACGCCCGGTTGAGTCTGCGAGGCGGATAGAGTGCCCGTATCCGACAGCTCTCCGCTGGTCGACGCGAGCTTCGCCAGGCCAAAGTCGAGGATTTTGACGAATCCATCGTCAGAGACCATCAGGTTCTCGGGCTTTAAGTCCCTGTGCGCGATGCCCGCTTCATGCGCCTTGGCCAGCCCTTCCGCAACCTGCGCCGCGATTTCAATTGCTTTTCGCATTGGCAGCAAGCTGGCGACAAGCAGCTCGCGCAGTGTCTTCCCCTCTATCAGCTCCATCGCAATGTAGTGACTGGACCCGTCCTGCCCGACTTCGTAGATGGTAACGATATTGGGATGGTTCAGCGCAGACGCGGCCTCTGCCTCACGGCGAAACCGTGATAAGGCTACCGAGTTCTCTCCGACCTCTTCCGGAAGAAACTTCAATGCCACGAAGCGGTGCAGACGGGTATCCTCGGCCTTGTACACCACCCCCATCGCCCCTCGGCCGGCTTCTTCGACCAGCCTGTAATGTCCAATTAGCTGGTTCAGTGGCAGCTTGGGCAGCTTAACTGAGGAACTAAGATCCAGAAGTTCCGGAGCGGCTGCCGCGAGAAACTCGCTGCCTGCCTCCGTGTAGGAAGCAATCAGCGATTCCAC
>QHZB01000383.1 GCA_003224525.1 Acidobacteriota bacterium
GAGCCATGCGCGAGCCGCCGTCCAATCCCGTTGCACTGTGGCCGGAGCAATTTCCAGTACCTCAGAAATCTGCTCCAAGGAGAGCCCGGCAAAGAAGCGCAATTCTACAACTCGGCTCTGGCGCGGGTCGATTTTGGCCAGACCTATAAGAGCATCATCGAGGGCTACGACGTCTACATCTTTTCGGCGGGACATCATCATCCCTTCGTCGAGGGAGAGCTTGGGGACACTGGCGCCGCGTTTCGCTGCCCCGTGGCGGCGCGCATAGTCGACAAGAATCTGGCGCATAAGCTGGGCGGCAATGGCAAAGAAATGAGTGCGGCTCTCCCACTGGGGACGGCTCAGCCCGACCAGGCGAAGGTAGGCCTCATTCACCAGCGCGGC
>QHZB01000384.1 GCA_003224525.1 Acidobacteriota bacterium
TAGATGTCCATCCGAATTCAAGAACAGTAGGCGATGTGTAATTAACGTACGCGGATCAAGGGATGATTGAAGGACGGATCCGACCATGAATCCTGTAGACTGAGAAGTCTTTCTTGTCCACGGTGAATATTTTCCGGATACCTTCTCGCTCGGCAATCCGGACAAGCGCTGCGTCTGCAAGATCCATCGGACGATCGGCAAATTTCCGCAGAAGTTCACGGATGCGAGGCAAGTCGTCCAAGCCAAGCGGCAGCAGTTCCAGCGCCTTCCTAACCAACATCTCCCATAAGGCTTCCTGGGCCGCCGGCAGATCGTTTAGCAGGTACATCGCTTCCGTTAGCGGCGGCCACACCGTTGCCAGAGGTTCTTGCAAACTCTTAAGAGTCGACACGCATTGCTCATGGTATTGATCATCGGCATCCACGAGAGCCACGAGAGGCCCCGCATCCACCAAGATCACCGGAAGCCCCGTCGGCTCTTTAGCAGGACAGCAAACTGACGGCCCGCTCCCGCCGAGCGTTTTCGGTTTCCGCCGTGGACAACCCCAATCAAATCCGAAACCATTTCATAAGGCGATCCGGTTGGTTCCTGTTCTTCGATCCATGTCTCGATCGCCTGGCGAATCACCTCCGACGCGGACATTTGCTTGCGGCGCGCAATGCGGGCGATACGCTGCCTGGTTTCCTTATCCACCCTCAATGTCACTGGAGATGGCATAACATTACCTCGGATTATTAGCTTACTGTATTACGAGCTGTAATACAAGAAGCTTGTGAGTGAGAGAAGAGTGGGGTGGTGTTTCTCTCCTGGGCCGTGCCGCAGAACCAGGCACTGCCCTAAGGATCTCGACCCCGTCCGGGACAGCCTCCGTTCGAACCCGCGCTTCCAAGAGCTGCCGCGCCACCTCGGCCTTCCCAATCAGCGGGACTTTTCTTCCGGTCTCATCGAGGCTTACAACGAATTCGGAAGGGATGTTCTCTGGCTGATTTTCGCCTTCAGCAGAAGGGCCGGGAGGAGCCTGAGCAGGGTTTGGCATTGCGGTTTAAGTTGTGAGCGCATAACTACACATTGATGCGCACGCAAACTCGATTGTGGTAAATGGCAACTACAAAAAAATCACGTAGAGTTTCCCACGACCACATGCAATCAGGCCCAATCCCACCAATTTACAGATGAAGAATTACAGGCGAAGTTTTTTTGCGGCTTCTGTCTAAGTTATTGAAAACGATGGTAGGCCCGTGGGGACTCGAACCCCAGACCTCTACCGTGTCAACGCGGGGATATCAAGTACTCACAACAACTTCCAAGGCTGTTGGGGACTGCCAAGTACTTGATAATACCCAGCAGTCGGGCACATCTCGGGTTCGATTTCGAGTTGAAAAAAGGGTAGTGCTTCTGACGCTATCCCTAAATGTGCTTGAGCGATAGGTGAACCGCATCTTGGGATGGGAGCGGGAGATCGCTTATCTCTTCTTACTTAACCAGTCGAAATTGTCACCCTCGTATTTCCTCCGCCGAGTCTTCCCACCTGCTTCACTCGCTACATCCGTCCTCACCCCTTATTTACCGAGTCATTGAGTTTCTTCATCGAGGACATGATCTCTTCAAACGTAGGCGCCGCGCCAAGAATCATTGGAATCGTTTTCGCATAGTCCCCCCGCAGACGCTCCAGCATCCCGGCGCTTGGCTCGATGACCCATGAACCGCGTTGAGCGGAAACCAGGTCGAAATCCGGGCGATTGAAAAAGAGGCGCGCATGCCGCACACAATCCGTGGCAAGATTCTCGGCGGCCATGGCCGCACCGCCCACCGCGGAATTAAGCAGGCAATGCAGATCATAATAGTGTCTCGATATCCGCTGGCCCTCTTGGCGAAGCTCACCTCGTATTTCGAACCACCGGCGCAGCCCATGGGCGATCACCGCTTTGTCCCAGAATGAGCGAGTGGCCTCGATCGTCGTTATCTTGGGCACGGAAAGCTTTAACTCCGTCACTTCTTCAGCGATATACGGCCGGACCGTTGTTTCGCCGTGGGGGTCGAGCGCCGATTTCGCTCCACATTCGATACGCACCGCTGGTCGAAAGTAATCCGACTCCGCGCGCACGATACTCGGATAGAACACCAGCAGGGTCTGCCCGTCAGGGTCCGTATCATCGAGTTCCACATGCCCCGCCTCAGCGACGAATTCCGCCACCCGCTTACTCACGCCATCACGCAGTGGGCCCTGTACCCATGCCTGGCACGCATCGCGAATCGCATCAAGCTTCTCCATTCTTTTCTTTCCGCTCATTCCTTCCAGCTCCTCCGCGCTGGCCGCCTGCTTGAGGTCCTCGCGAAACGCCGTGATATCGATGTCTTCGGAAAAACGGTTGATCAGACAATAGCCCTTCGATAGCGAAGTCCCCCCCTTAAACAGAAGACGAGGACCTCCTGCCGGGATGCCGTGGTAGAGCACGTCGATCGTCCAGCACACCCAGAAATCCTTTTCGACGTATTGGGCATTCGCGCCGAGACGCTGCGATGCGGCAAGAAACGCATCAGCGCGATCCTTTTCGGATGCCGACAGAAACTTTTTGAACCCTTCGTTCACGCCCTCCCTCCTTCGGCCCTACCCTCTGGGTGAACTTTGCCGATGAGTTCGCTGATTAGTGGCTGCATCCAAATGGGCACGCCCGAAAACCCTTTCTGCAGATCCTCACGAATTGCCTCCCCCTGGTCCTTATCAGCGAGTATTTTTTGGAGTTTTCGCATGGTTCTCTCCCGCTCTTCTTTCCGAGAGAGTATGTCTTGCATCCAATAAAGCGCTTGAACCACCTGCATCGCTGGCCGACCCGCCCAGAACAGCCGGCTGGGAGCGGCGGTCCGGAAGTGGATCACTTGATTTCCAATTCGGATCGGTTTCAGTCGCGCATCCACTAGAACTTCGATTCGGGCCGGAACAACGGTTGTAAGGCCAAGGTCATTTGCAGCAGTCATCCCATCGAGTAGCAACCGGACCTTATCTCTTCGCGCGACCGCCCGAATTACCGCTCGATAGTCGGGTACGGTTGGCTTGCCTGTCAGTTCATTTTTCGTCGGTCGGTCGTAGAGACCGCGATCAATCCGACGAAGGTCTCCAGTCGCAACTAGGCGCTGCAGCCCTTTATCAATCGCCGACCGGCTACCAAGTGCCGTAAAGTCGCTTGCAGTCCAGACCTCGTTTCCTGGCGCGCTAAGAATCTGCTGTAGGACATGAGTTTTGAGTTCTGAGCCCTTCGGCTTTTTCATGACATTTTGTCCTTTGTCCGAAATATACCTCATTGTTCGGACAAAATCTAGTCAATGTCCTAAATATACGTCATATTTAGGACATTAGAGACTGAAGACAGGTGAAGAAGAAGTGAGATGGAAATATTACAACTATCCAAGCGAAGCGTGCCGGATGGATCGCGCAGAGTTCTGCGTCTTCTCTTTCAATATGCCCTTGTTTTATCAGTTGAACCAACGAATCCTCCAAAACCGAACGAGCCCTTTTTCTTGGTGATCGCGATTTCTTGGTGGAGGTGTTGAAGGGCATTTTGACGGATGTGCTGCCTAGCGCCGTAACTCACCATAAGTAGTTCGGCCGCCGGGAATCGGCCGCCCTTCTTGCTGCGTAGTAACAAGATCTGCGTGAGAACAGCCACGAGCGCCATGGCTAGCTCTTGGCGGATTGTGTTCTGGCGTTCGGCGGAAAACTATCCGAAATTCTCGAAATGGTCGTCGCGACGTCGGTAGTATGGATAGTAGAGAGAATCAAATGTCCTGTTTCCGCAGCTGTCAGGGCCGCCCGCATGGTCTCGGCGTCGCGCCCAGTTCGTGAATTGCCCAGTCAGCGTTACTGAGACGTTTTGTTGCCCTTGCTTGGCATTATTCGGGGAGATCGAACTAATGGCCGGTTGCGCCTTGCACTCAACTTGCCCGGAATTCCCGTGTTTGTGTATACATCATCTTCCGGGTGGAGCTGGACTAATCCAGAAAAGACAGCTGAGGTTGTTATATCGTAAAAAGTAGCGGGCGTACCGGACAGTTTTATTTTGTTGCTGGCACCTACGACGGCAGCGCATTCAAGTTGTTTGTGAATGGAGTGCAAGAAGGACAGTTTGCGGAAACCAAGCTAAGACATACGCCGCAGTTTTAAGCCCGTGCTGAAGTGCCCGGGAAATTTGGCTGTATGCGTACTTATTGACATGCTGGCCCATCCAGGTGTCTACGATCACGATGATCTGCGTACCGCGCTGGGCAATCTGCTGCCAAGGCATTGTCGTGCCGTCGCCAGCGCTTTCCGAAACATCGATGCCAAGGACGTTTGTGATCGGCCCCATGCCGGGTCGTCGTAGTTTGCCGATAGGTCATTGATCATAACTTTGGGTGCCAGCGGTGCTCCTTGGTTGAGCCACTTGAGTTGGCCATCCACTACGTCGGGCGTTGGAGGGCCAAAATACTGCGACGACGAAGTGTATTGCGACGATGTAGTTCCAGCGGAGCTTACCTGCCAGACTTGACCAGTACTATCAAGGACTTGTTGCCCTGATCGGTAATAAACTCCCGGAGCCCGCGAATAGTAGGCAGGTATGCTGTAGCCCCTTCACAGACCATAATTGAGACTGCAAGAAAAGCCTCCGGGTATAGACGAAGCGTGCCTTGAATCTCGTCAGAACTACCTGGTATTCGCACCTCATGCTTGTCCGTCAGCGGTTTAAGTACAGCGATTTGGTCGCCCGACAATTCGCGCAGAACTACAGGAGAATGCGTGGCAATGAAGACTTGAATTGGAGGTTTACTTTCCTTCGCGCCTAACGAATCAAGCAAGCGAATTATGCGATGGGGCTCCAGTCCGTACTCTAGTTCGTCCGCAATAAGCATCGTGCTTTGCTTAGAAGCTTTTCGTTGAAGGCCTGCGACAAGTAGGCGAGCGGAACCGACACCAAGTCTGCGGAGCGGGACGCCGGACTCGTCGTGAAGGCAAACAGTATTTCCAGTTAACGAAACAGAATGGAAATCGAGCATTGCTTTTATGTCTCTCGCCGAAATTCCCAAGTCTCTGGCGGTCTTTTCAACAATTTTCAGTGCGATTCCCACTTGTTTATCCGCTTGATCACCAAACGCCTTTCGGACGTCTCGAGCGGCTTGCGCAAGCGCAGTCGAGGCATCTGCTCGCTCTTCAGAGATGCGGTTGAGAACTGACCCGCGTCCCCAGCCCAGATGATAGTCCGCGGCAGCTCCGATTCTGGTGGGCGCAATTAGAAGACGGTCGGCTCAACTAAGGCCTTTGCGCGTTCCGATACGAGGGGCCACTCTGCTTCCAAGCTATTTCTCACGGTTAGCTCAACCGACAGGACGGTTTCTAAGTCATGGTCCGGTTCTTCTTCTATTTTCTTAAATTTTGGGTTAAATCCCCGTACATAGAGGCGGTAGCCGTCCAGAGTTTTAAGCGAATCATCAAGTTCACCGAGCGTGACAGAGATTCTTAAAGGCTTGCTGACGTCCATTTCGAAGAAGTCCGCGTCACGGCATGTTCCGTCTGGCCCCCAAGCAGCAATCAATCGCGTCGAGTATTGTCGATTTACCGCTATCGCCCGCGCCGTGCTGCGCAACGCGCCTATTTTGATTCTCGACGAACCCACAAGCGGTCTCGATGCCGCCGCCGAGCACATGGTCATTAACGCGCTGGAGCGGGCGGCAGCCGGACGCACTACGTTCATCATCGCTCACCGCCTCAGCACCGTGCGCCTTGCAGATCGCATTGTCGTGCTTGACGGGGCGCGCCTCTTAGAGGCAGGTACTCACGCGGAACTCCTGGCGCGCAACGGCCGGTACGCGCATCTTCATAAACTTCAGGTCTCCGCGCACCAACCCTCGGTCTTCACACCAGAAAATCCCGCTAACCTGACGGACAAGACGACCCACTCGGGAACAACCGCGGAAGGACCTCGCGGCCAACTTCAGGGGACGCAACAGCAACCTCGGCGAGTGCCTCATCGCTGACCGGGCGCCACGCTCGATACGAGCCCTACCTGTACTTGAGGGCAGGAAAGGGCCGAGCACCATTTTTTGGTCTTCTGGACAGTCGTTCGTTGGCTTGCGCAAGGCTTAGGTTTTAGGTCCGGCCCATGCAACAGGCGAATCACGACGCGCAGTTTTGACCGCAGTTCCAGTCGAAGGCTCTCCCCCCTTCCAACTTGACGCCTGACGGGGAAAACAAGAAAGAGAGACGTGATTATGAACCGTGTTGCTGTAGTTTCGCTTTGCTTGCTCTGCGCAATTGGCCTGGTGAGCGCTGGATGCACGGGAACTGTTACAAGCAATCCGCCTCCCGTGGCACCCTCGATCACCACGCAGCCAATGAACCAGACGGTGACCGCGGGGCAAACGGCTACGTTCACGGTGGTGGCCACGGGCACAGCACCGTTGAGTTACCAATGGCAGAAGAACGGCGCCGCCATCAGCGGGGCGACTTCGGCCAGCTACACCACGACCGCGACGACCTCCGCAGATAACGCTGCCACGTTCGTCGTGGTGGTGAGCAACACGGCAGGCAGCGTGACCAGTAATGCCGCTACACTCACGGTGAACAGCGCTGCGACGGCACCTTAGACGGCCACGTTCACCGTGGTAGCTACGGGCACGGCACCGTTGAGTTACCAATGGCAGAAGAATGGGACGGCCATCAGCGGGGCGACTTCGGCCAGCTACACCACGCCCGCGACGACTTCCGCAGACAACAGTGCCAATTTCGTGGTGGTCGTGAGCAACACGGCAGGGAGCGCGACGAGCAACGCGGCCACGCTTACGGTCAATGCGGGGGCCGTGGCGCCCTCGATCACCACGCAGCCAGTGAACCAGACGGTGACCGTGGGGCAGACGGCCACGTTCACCGTGGTAGCTACGGGCACGGCACCGTTGAGTTACCAATGGCAGAAGAACGGCACCGCCATCAGCGGGGCGACTTCGGCCAGCTACACCACGACCGCGACGACCTCCGCAGATAACGCTGCCACGTTCGTTGTGGTGGTGAGCAACACGGCAGGCAGCGTGACCAGTAATGCCGCTACACTCACGGTGAACAGCGCTGCGACGGCACCTTCGATCACCACGCAGCCGGCCAGCCAGACCGTGACGGTGGGTCAGACGGCCACCTTCACGGTGGTAGCGACAGGCACCGCGCCCTTGAGCTACGCTTGGACGAAAAACGGCACGGCCATATCGGGGGCCACGGCAGCGAGCTACACCACTCCGGCCACCACCTCCTCGGACACTGGCGCGCAGTTCACCGTGACCGTCAGCAATGTCGCCGGCAATGTGACCAGTAATCCTGCCACCCTCACTGTGACGACCGGCACTGGTGGCACAATGCCGCAGTTTGGGCACGTCTTTATTGTCGAAGGAGAGAACACGAGCTTTAGCAGCACCTATAGCAGCAGCAACATGCCGTACCTGACCTCCCTCGCCAACCAGTATGGGGTGTCCCTGCATTATTGGGCCGATACCCATCCCTCGATTGGCAACGACTTGAACCTGGCCAGCGGCGTGATCCCCACTAACAACGATAGCGCTTCCCCCTCCAGTATGCCGCTGGCGATTGACAACATCGCTCACGAGGTGGAGCAGGCGGGCAAAACCTGGAAAGACTACGTCGAGAGCGACCCGAACATCAGCGGCTGTGGAGGCCTGAGGAGCGGTGCCTATTTCGTCCGCCACGATCCGCTCAAGTACTTTACGAACATTAACAAGGCGAATTTTGTTTGCTTCAGCCAATTCGCCACGGACTTGGCCAATCATACGCTGCCGAATTTTTCCTGGCTGGCGCCGAACGGCTGCGATGACGCCCATGACTGCTCAATCGGCACGTACGACACCTGGCTGAAGACCGTAATCGGCCCACTCCTGGCGAGCAGTTATTTTCAACCGGGGGGCGACGGCTTGCTGATCCTCACCTTTGATGAGGACGACAAG
>QHZB01000236.1 GCA_003224525.1 Acidobacteriota bacterium
CGGCGGAATCGCCGGCCTCAGCGCTGCCTGGCGCCTTCGCAAGCGCGGCTTCACCGATTTCGTCCTTCTCGAAATGAACGCCCAGCCTGGCGGCAACGCGCGCTGGGGCGAAAACGAAATCACCGCGTACCCTTGGGCCGCACACTATGTTCCCGTCCCCGGCCCGAAGGCCGAATATGTCCGCGAACTTTTCGAAGATCTTGGAGTCTTGAAGAACGGCCAATGGGAAGAGCGCTACCTCGCGTATGCACCCCAGGAGCGGCTCTTTCTCTACGGCCGCTGGCAGGAGGGCATCGAGCCCGCTGTTGGCCTCACTCCGAAAGACCGCGATCAGTTTCAACGCATCGAAAATCTCTTCAGTGAATTCCGCAAGAGCGGATCGTTCACCGTGCCTGTTGAGCTCGGGCTCTCTTCAAAATTTCAGGACCTGGACCGCATCTCTTTTTCCGATTGGCTCCGCCAGCAGGGCTTCGATTCCCGTCTTCTGCACTGGTACATAAACTATGCCTGCCGCGACGATTACGGCGCGCTTGCGAGCGACACTTCTGCCTGGGCAGGCATTCATTATTTTTCTTCCCGCGAGTCCGAGGAAAAAGGCCCGCTCACCTGGCCCGAAGGCAACGGCTGGATCACGCGCCGCCTCCTCGAACGCGTCGGCGAAAACATTCGCACCACCCAGATGGTGCACCGCATCACGCAGACGCGCCGCGGCGCAAGCCTCTTCGCTGGCGAAATGGAGTTTCAAGCCGAGTTCGTCATCTTCGCCGCGCCCACTTTTCTCGCTCCTTATCTTCTGGAAAATTTTCCGCGCCTCCGCGATTTTGTCTACTCCCCCTGGCTCACCGCCAACCTCACGCTCGACCGTTATCCCGAATCTCGTGGCGCTGAACCATCCTGGGACACTGTCTTCCTCGATTCACCGGCGCTCGGCTACGTCGACGCCATGCATCAGAGCCTGCGCACGCACGTGGACCGCACCGTCTGGACTTTCTATTGGGCTCTCGCCGAAGGCGCGCCTGCGCAAAACCGCCAGGTTCTTCTCGAAAGAGATTGGGCCTACTGGAAAGAAGCCATTCTCCACGACCTCGAGCGCGTCCACTCCGACATTCGCCAGTGCGTCTCCCGCATCGACATCATGCGTATGGGCCACGCCATGATCCGCCCCGCCGTCGGCGCGATTTTCTCCGAAGAAAGGCGCCGCCTGTCGCGCCTCAGTGGCCGAATCCTCTTCTCCAACTCCGACCTTAGCGGCATTTCCATTTTCGAGGAAGCCCAATACCACGGTGTTGAAGCAGCTCAAAAAGTATTGAGGCAGCTCCACGGTTAGCCTCAAGAGCAAATACCCTCTCAATTGCAGAAATCCTTCCTGTAACTTTTTCGCAGCAGACCACTCTCACTAACCAGGGCAGAAAACCGGCCTGTCGGGCTCCTGAAATGAATGCGAAAGCCCTTTGGCCCCCTTTGGCCAAGTACCAGCATCTAAAATAGTTAAATGTACGTAAAATGATAGTGAAGCCGAAACGACCCAGGAAAGCGGGAGGAAAGATGTTGATCCGCAAAGCCCCAGAATTGACGAATGCCGATATCACGCCCAAGTCGGTCTATCTGGACCGCCGCAAATTCTTGCAGGCTATGGGGATTATTGGCGCCACTGCCGCTGCAGGTAAGGGATTGTTGGAGTTGGCATTCCCCACGCAAAGCGCGTTTGCCGCGACGAAGCTCACCGGACTCGCCAAGAGCCCGTTCAGCACTACGGAAAAGCAGAACACCTTCGAAGACGTCACCCATTACAACAATTTCTACGAATTTGGCACCGACAAGGGCGATCCTGCAAAAAACTCCAAAAACTTCAACACCTCCTCGTGGTCTGTCTCCGTCGAAGGCGAAGTCAAAAAGCCCCGCAGGTTCACGATGGACGAAATACTGAAAATCGCCCCGCTCGAGGAACGCATCTATCGCCACCGCTGCGTCGAGGCCTGGTCCATTGTCGTGCCCTGGATTGGTTTCTCCTTCAGCAATCTCATCAACCTCGTTGAGCCCACGCCAAAAGCGCAATTCGTCGCCTTCCAAAGTTATTTCGATCACGGGCAGATGCCGCAGGCAAAATACGCCGGAATCGACTTTCCCTATGTCGAAGGCCTGCGCATGGACGAAGCCATGAACCCGCTCGCTCTTCTCTGTGTCGGAATGTATGACGAAACGCTTCCGAATCAGGACGGCGCTCCGGTCCGCATGGTTCTCCCGTGGAAGTACGGTTTCAAAAGCATCAAGTCGCTCGTCAAAATTAAATTCCAGCAGAAGATGCCGCCCACGACCTGGAACCTCTCCGCGCCAAGCGAGTACGGCTTCTATTCGAACGTGAATCCTAACGTCGACCACCCGCGCTGGACCCAGTCCAAGGAACGCCGCCTCGGTGAAATCTTCAAGCGCCCCACGCTCATGTTTAATGGTTATGGCGATCAGGTCGCCAGCCTGTATACCGGCATGAACCTGAAGAAAAATTACTGAGCCCGGATCAGTGCGCAAACTCCTCTCCAGCAAGTGGACCAAAGTTGTTGTCTTCCTGCTCTGCCTCGTGCCGCTTGGCGCGCTGGCCTGGCGTGCATTTCATGGCGGCTTGGGCGCCAATCCTGTCGAGTTCGTTCAGCACGCCACCGGTGACTGGATCTTGCGCTTTCTCGTCTTCACCCTGGCCATCACCCCGCTCCGCAAACTTCTCCATCTGCCTGAGCTCATCCGTTTCCGCCGCATGCTCGGCCTTTTTGCTTTTTTTTACGTGTGCCTGCACTTTCTCACCTACATCGGCCCCGACCAGTCCTTCGATCTTTCGGCGATGTGGAAAGACGTCGCCAAACGCCGTTACATTACCGTCGGCTTCGCGGCTTTCGCGCTGCTCATTCCTCTGGCGATTACTTCCACTGCGGGCTGGATTCGCCGCCTGGGCGGCAAGCGCTGGCAGCAACTTCATCGCACCATTTATGTCGCTGCCGTCCTCGGCGTCATTCATTACTATTGGCTGGTAAAATCCGATGTGCGCAAGCCGCTCTTTTACGGAGTGCTCGTTGCGATTCTTCTTTTGTGGAGATTGGGCGATTGGTTTTTCAAACGGAGAAGCCAGGCCCCCGTGCGCATCACCGCCCCAGGTGTCTCAGTGAACGGCTGAGGAATGTACTGTCGGCGAGGTGTCGCTGAATTCCACTCCCCAGAAGCGTGGCGCCGGCGTAAGAAATTCGATGCCCACGCGCTGCCCTTTGTCACTAGGATCACCCAGATAAACGATGCGGCATTCCTGCTCTTCCTGCGTCTCCGGATTGGTAATCACCAGCATCTCTCCGTTGTCCACCTCATGCTTTAACATCAAGAGGCCGCCATGGCCGTTGACGACCACGGTTTCGCAAGTTTCACGGAACTTCTTTCCGTTGTGGCCGCGGCCCTGCGCCTGCACGCGCATCTTATGAAACACGCGCGAGCTTCGCCGGGGGGAGGCTGCTGTGACTTGGCTCATAGCCCCCATCTTCGAACGCCCCCCGTCGTACCGTCAATCTGTCCCTGCGGACAGGTGTTCCCCAACCGCAACCCGGAGGAAAACACACGTTTTCGATTCTCGGGAATCACTTCATGGCCTGAGTATTGCGCACCTTCGCGTAACCCGGCTTGATGACCGAGTAAATCAGATCGCAACGCTGGTCATACGGCAGGAATGCGCTTTTCATTGCGTTGATCGTCATCTTTTCGAAGTCCTCAAGGGATAGCCCGAAGGTATCCCGCGCAGCCTCGAATTCTTTGGTCATGGTCGTATCGCTCATCAGTCGGTTGTCGGTGTTTAAGGTGACCCGAAATTTCTCTTGATAAAAAATCTTGAAGGGATGTTCCGACAGGCTTCGTGCTGCCCCGGTATGCACATTGCTGATCAGGCAAATCTCCAGGGGAATTCTCTTGTCCAGAACGTATTGCGCCAGATCGCCCAGTTTCACGGCTTTGCCGTCCGCCACCGCAATGTCATCGATTAATCTTGTCCCGTGTCCGATCCGGTGAGCTCCGCAGTATTGAATGGCCTGCCAAATCGATTCTTTTCCAAACCCCTCCCCGGCGTGAATGGTAATGTTGAAATTCTTGCGTTGAATATAGTGAAACGCGTCCACGTGTTTCTTCGGAGGATAGCCGCCCTCCTCGCCCGCCAGATCGAATCCCACAACTCCCCGCTCGCGAAAGTCAACCGCGAGCTCCGCCATTTCCAGCGACACCTCCATATTGCGCATCGCGCAGATGAGCAACCCCGAAGAAATTCCAAAGTCCTTTTGGCCCCGCTCCAAACCCTTCAACACGGCCGAAACCACCTGCTGGTGGCTCAATCCCTCGCGCGTATGAAAAATCGGTGCAAACCGAGTCTCAAAATAGACCACCCCGTCCCGGCTCAGGTCTTCCGCTTGTTCGTACGCCACTCGCTCCAGCGCTTCTTCGCTTTGCATCACTGCGATCGTGTGTGCAAACCCTTCAAGGTATTTTGGCAGGCTTCCCTGATTCGCTCCTTGGTGGAACCAGCGCGCCAGCTCTTCCGGATCTTCGGTGGGAAGTCGGTCGTATCTTGCGTTTCGCGCCAATGTAATGACCGTTTTCGGTCTCAGCACGCCGTCCAGATGTTCGTGCAGCAAGACCTTCGGCAGGCTCTTTAATACTCCATGATCTAGCTTCACGAAGGCCCCCGGTCTTCTCCCTTGCGCATTCAGATTTTGCCGAGAATAGCAGCTTGCGCCCCACTGTGCTTGGGAAATTGCCTGCGGCCGTGCTCAATGAACATTTCTGTACCTGCAGAGAAAACCTCGCTACACCGCCCATCGAGCCCTGTGGAATAGCCCTTCCTGGCCGCAAAGCGGCGCAAGTTTTCCCGTTCCCGCGACACTCTTGCCAAATTGTTCTACGCGCTCGTACCCAGCAACGATGCGGCGGCACCGCACCACACTTCCGACTTGCCACCCGGAAGTTGGCTGGGCAATGACACTTACTCCCTAGAATCTGCAGTGGATCTGGGACAGAGTTCATTTTCGAAAGAATGGTTCCTCCAAAATTGTCATCAGAGTTTCCTTGTGGGACATGCTTCGGTTCAAACGACCGAACCTTGGCTGCCCCAACGAGGGTATTCACACCCCATTGTTTCGCAGAATCAGACCAAGTCGGGAGGAGGCAAAAACGCCCGTTTGCATTTCAAATCGAAAAAAGTCGAAATGCCACTTAAGCCGCTGCGTTACAAACAGTTACGTCGATATGAGAATCCGGCAACCGGACCGCAGTGATTTCAGATATTGAAGAAGTGGTGAGCGCTGCAAGCACCCGCAACAATATCCCGATATTTGCGTGAATTGCTTGGGCTCTTTCATAACGATGTTGTGAAAGCACTCGCGGCATACAACGCGGGACCACAGCTTGTTGCGCAGTATTTCGGAGTGCCTCCGTATCGAGAGACGGTAGATTATGTCAGTCGCGCGATGCGAAATTGGAATCAGCCGTCAACGCTTGCGCCGCATTCTCTTGTTGGAGATGTTGCCGGCCACTCCGCCGCCGGTCAAAGCATAAAAGCCACATCGTCCGCACGCCGAAAGAACGTTCGCACCACGCATCCAGCAGTCGACTCGAGTGCCAACCCCTATTTCGAGCGACACCCGCTATCACACGATTTAGGTAGCCCTTTCCCCGGGGGCCGCGGACGTTGCCAGAAATATGCAGAACAGTTCCGCATTTGCGAAAGTTTGTTCTCTACCCCAGTTTCCACTGCGTATTCTGACGAGTCCCGAATACATGCCGTGCTGAACGTCGTGGGTCTATCCGTATGCTCGCACCCAAAGCTTTACGTTTCCTGCATTTGACCGAAATTTTTGCACCCGGTTGATTGAGAGCAAAGAAGGCCTCTCCCCTGAGAGTACTCTCGCACAACGTTGCCAAAGGTCTGTTACGGATTGAGGCAAAAAGCTAACGATTGCGTCAACAAGTAGGGTAGGATTCAACACGTAAAGCAATGTTTTCAGCAACGGGGCATACGTATCGTTGTGTTCCCTGGGCCCTGCGCGGTGTGCTCGAACGGCCCGCTGGCAGGGCTTGTCAAGCTGAGACAGCCTGAGTTTATTGTCTGCAAAGGGTTATTGCAGCCCGCTGGCGAGGGCACGTAGATGCGCTCAAAGAGTTTGGTGCAGGTCTACGGCGCATGGCGCAATATCACGGCATCCCGCCAGATGGCGAGACAGTTGCTTACGTGATCCGAATAATCCGCGATCTGGAAGTGGAGGAACCGGATGAACGCCGATGCCGGGCAGCAACCGTAAGCCCGACAGCTGGGAGGCTTCGAAATCGCGGGTCTCGGGTAATGATGTCTCCTGCAGAGAATGAACCTGCGGCACAAGCGAGAGACAACACGAAATTGGGCGGGAGAGAAATGCAAGCAACCAGAATGCGTTACGGCGGCAGCTACTTCTTTGGTGACCATTCTTTTTTGAAACATCAATTTGCCCAGGGTTTTCCGAGGGCAAAACGAAATCGTATCTCGCGCTCTCGCGAGGTACTGGAGGCTTAATGCGCTGTGTCTTATTAAACGCGGCTCTGCTGGCGTGCGTCACGCCGGCAATCGCGCAAAATTCAAGCAGCAACCAAACCGCTGCGAACCCAGCGACCACCAAGACGAATCGACGGGTGGTTGGCAGCCCCACACAGGCCGTCAAGCAAGCCCCGACTGCTGTGGAACTACCCGCCGAAACGCCAGTCGTGACTATAAACGGGGTGTGCGATCCGAGAAAGAAATCGGAGAGCCAGGATTGCAAGACCGTGATTACGCGCGGGCAGATGGACCAAATCGCACAACGAATGGCACCAGGCACTCCTCCAGCGTCTCACCCGCAGTTTGCGATCAAGTACGTGCGAATGCTCGCCGCAGCGAAATTGGCCGAGGACCGCAAGCTGGAAGACAACCCAGTGGTCGCGGCGGAGTTGCGGAAAAAAGTGGGACCCGGCCGCGCTGAGGTGCTGGCGAAGGCGTTTTACCAGCAGATAGGAGAAGCCGCTGCAAATGCGACCGACAACGAGCTTAGGCAATACTACGCCGAACATCCGTCCGAATTTGAGGAAGTCGAAGTGTTGCAATTGTCTCTTCCAACATCAGGGTACTCGAGGAAGGGCATGCGATTGGACCGCGCAATGCTGAAAACCGAGGCTGACGGTCTGCACAGCCGAGCGGTTAGCGGCTACGATTTCGACCAGCTGCAGGTGCAGGCCTACGCCGATCTGGGGATCACACAACCGCCCCCACCGACGAGGTTAACCATTGCGCGCCGCAACAGCATGCCAGAGGATCAAGCGCAGGTGTTTGACTTGCAGCCCGGGGAAATTACGCCGGTGATCGAATCCTACACGAAGCTGGAATTTATGAAGTTGGTCTCGAAACACACCGTTACGTTCGAGTCCGTGTTGCCGGACATCAAGGCTGCAGTTAAGCAGAAACGGCTTGAGCAGGAAATCGAAAAGGCCTCGAAAAGCGTGACGGTGGATTTTAATCTGCAGTATTTGGGAATGCACGCTCAACCGGCACTATTTACGCTTCACGGAGACATGAAATCCCTCGCGAATGCGGCCACGCCAGACCAGCGGAGGCGGGTATCTCGTCGACCGATGGCCAAAAATACCGCCCCTGCCACCGTTCCGCCGAAGACGCAAGCGCACCCGTAACAGAGGTGCGCTGTGCGCGAAGTGTGCAGAACCGTTCCACAATTTGCGAAACTTATTATAGTTCCATCCAAAGGCGAATCGTGACCTGAAGATAGTTCTCCGCGATCGCTTCCGGAACGGGTTCCGCAAGAACATCGAGGCACGTCACTCAGCTGAAAACGTTCGGATTAGTACCCGGGATCTCGTCAGGAAATCAAGCACTGACGAGATGGGTGTCAGGAGTTGTGCGATTTTCAGCGCCCGCTGATAGGCGTAATTGATCATCATCATTTGCTCGATTGCAGCGCATGCAGGGCTGCGTGGCTCTGTGCAACCGGTGGCGGAACATCACCCTTCAACATCAGTCACAGAATGCGGTTATAGAGCTGATCGTCCACGCGATCGGGTGCGCTGAGATCCAGATTCTCCGACAAGCGAGCGGCTGCAGTATTCTGCGGATTCTTTTCATTCAAGTCCTGCGTGGGGATGATTGGGCCATAAGGCGTCAGGTCGGGCGCCGATGCGAAGATGTCCGCCAGGGATCGGCTGAAGTAATCGAACTTAGAGAGGCGGCCCATGCCGAGGATGTCCTCGATCGCCGCGATCACATCCGTCGTGTTGATGAAGCGATGCACCGTGCCCGACCGGTTGTAGGCCGAGATGGCGTAGAACGGCGCGCGGTGCGAATCGGTATGGTCGGGCCCTGCCTGCGCGTCGTCTTCGACGACGAAGATCACCGTGTCCTTCCAATACGGGCTGTGCGAGAGCGCCTGCACAATCCGTCCAAGTGCGAGGTCGTTGTCGGCCATGCACGCGCGCGGCGTGCACTTGCCCGGACGCCCGGCGGCCAGGTGGTCCATCGGGAGCCACATGATTTCGAGCTGTGGCATGTTGCCGTCGCGCACATAGCGCTGGAGTTCGGTGATCCACACATCAGCGCGCTTCTGATCCTGCGTAACCAGATCCATCGGGACGTAGTCAGGGTTCACGTCGGCGCCCAAGTCGCGTTGCGTCACCGGCCAGCCGGGATTCCCCTTGACCATTTCGCCGTAGTCGCGGAAAGTGATGCCTTCTCGGACCGCGAGCGTCCACAGGAAGCCGCGTTCCGGCTCATCGCTCTCTTCGCCGTCCATGTCGGCGCGCTTGCCGCCGTAACCGGAGGGGACGATCTTCTCACCGTAGTTCGTGAAGTAGGCGGCGGTGGACCAGATGTGTCCTTGCGAACTGACCTCCGCATTCACGAAGAAGCGATCGAACAGACCGAAGCGCCGCGCCAGCGCGTGGTGGTTTGGGGTGATGGTGATGTCGGGGAAATAGACGAGACTCGCGTCGCCATCGCCTTCTTTCATGTCTCCGAGTACCTGATCACCTCTAACAGCATGGGGATTCCGTACCGTTGCAGCAGACGCCGAAATAGCCTCCTAAGAAGGAGTTGATTGAGGATCATTGCGTCCGCAGGGCGCGTATGGGATCCGTTCGCGCTGCGCGCCAAGCGGGTAGCAAGCAGGCGGCGACGGAGACCAGTGCCATAACCGCAAATGCGCAGCCGAAAACGACAGGATCGCGGGGGCTGACCTTGTACAGCAGATTGCCGAGCAGGTGCGTGAGCAGCAGCGCGGCTGCCGCGCCGAGCATCACGCCGGCGCCAGTGAGCGCCAAGCCGCGCGACAGCACCAGGCGTAGCAAGTTCGACGCGCCAGCGCCGAGGGCCATGCGCAGGCCGAGCTCGCGCGTGCTCTGCGAGACGGCGTACGACATCACGCCGTACAAGCCGATGGCCGCCAGGACGAGCGCCAGCGCACCGAGAATCCCGACCAGCGTGACGGCCACCATTTGCGCCGACGTCGAGCGATCGAGCTGCTCCTGCATGGTGATCACCTCGTAGGGCGCCACGTTGGAGTCGAGCGCGTGGACTTCGCGCGCGATGGCCGTGGCCGTGGTGTGCGGAGCGAGCGGCGTGCGGATGTTCAGCACGCTGCCGCGAAGGGAATTTTGCCGCAGCGGGACGAAGAAAAACGGCGTCGGTTTCTCGCGGACGCTGGAATACTTCGAGTCTTTGGCGATGCCGACGACTTGCATCCAGCGTCCCTTGAGCTGGAGGCGCTGGCCGAGCGTGCTGCGGCCCTGCCAGTAGCGCTGGGCCATGGTTTCGTTGACCACCGCGACGAGCGCGGCTTTTTCGTCATCGGCGCGGGTGAATTCACGGCCGGCGACAAGCGGAATGCCCATGGTGACGAAATAGTTGTCGCCGACTTCGTTGTACTCGACGGTGGGCGATTCCTCCGGCGGCGGCTGGTAGCCATCGACGACGATGGGCGCGGTGGCAGAGCTGACGTAACTGAGCGGAGTCATTTTTGCGAACGCCGCGGACTCCACGCCGGGAAGGGCGCGCACGCGCTCGAGCAGCGCGTCCTGAAAGGTCTGCGCACGCGCGGGAGTGTAGCCGGCGGAGACCAGGTCGATGGCGGTGTCCTGCACGCCGCGGGTGTTAAACCCGGGGCTGGCGGTGCGGACCTTCAGCAGGCTCTGCATCAGCAGGCCGACGCCCACCAGCAAAACGAAGCTAAGCGACACTTGCACCAGCACCAGTCCCGAGCGCACCCAAGCGCGGCCGCGGCCGCCGACCATGCCGGCCGATTCCATTTTCATAGACTGCGCGAGGTCGATCTTGCCGGTTTGCAGGGCGGGGACGAGGCCCATCAGCAGCGTGGTGGCGAGGCAAACGCCGGCGCTGAGCGCGAGCACGCGCCAATCGATTTCGCCGGGCAAGTGCATCTGCACGCCGCCGCGCGCGGGGAAGAGCAGCACCAGCGCGTGGCGGCACCAGTACGCGACCAAGAGGCCCCCGGCGGCTCCGAACAGAGAGAGCAGCAGGCCTTCGGTGAGGAGCTGCTTCCACAGGCGCGCGCGACCGGCGCCGACGGCGAGGCGCACGCTCATTTCGTGGCGTCGCGCGAAGGAGCGCACCAGCAATAAATTGCCGACGTTGGCGCAGGCGATGAGCAGGACGAAGGCGACCACGGCGAGCATGATTTCCAGAGTCGGCAGCAGGGTGCCGGCGTTATTGAAGGGCGTTTGCCACAAAGGCCAGAATCGAATGGCGCGGCCGCGATTGGTGGCGGGATACTCGGCTTCGAGGAGGCCGGAGATTGCGGCGAATTCCTGCTGAGCCTGGGCGAAGGTGACGCCGGGCTTGAGGCGCGCGTAGGCTTCGATCCAGCGCGCGCCGCGATCTTCGAGCTTGTAGCCGCCGGACTCGAAGATGTCCTCCATGGAGGCGGGCACCCAGAAGTTCATGCCCCAGCCGACGAAGGTGCCGTAAAAGCCTTCGCGGGCGACGCCGACGATGGTGTGCATGACGC
This sequence comes from Acidobacteriota bacterium, assembly GCA_003224525.1. Taxonomy (GTDB): domain Bacteria; phylum Acidobacteriota; class Terriglobia; order Acidiferrales; family UBA7541; genus Acidiferrum. Next base: position 11,049 of record QHZB01000236.1, read on the forward strand.
CGTTGAGGCGCTGCGTCTTGCCCACAATTTGCGGATCGCCGCGGAAGCGCCCTTGCCACAGTTGGTAGCTGATCACGGCGATGGGATGCGCGCTTTGCCCCTGGTCTTCGCCGGGAAGGAAGCCGCGGCCGAGCATGAGGGGAACGCCGATGGCGTCGAAGTAGTTGGCGGAGACGATGCTGCCAGTGGTGCGCTCGGCACGATCGCCGATGCTGAGCGTGGTGCCGGTGATTTTGCTTACGAAGAGCGTCTCGCAGAGGGTGCAGCTTCGCTGGAGGTCCTGGAAATCGGGCCAGGAGAGCGGGGTGCCCAGGGGTTCGTCGCGTGAGGTGCCCCCGATGGCGACGAGGCGCTCCTGGTGCGCGACGGCGGGATAGGGGCGGAAGAGGATGCCTTCGATCCAGCTGAAGACGGCAGCGTTGGCGCCGATGCCCAGCGTGAGGCACAAAATCGCCAGCAGCGAAAAACCCGGGCTGCGGCGGAGCAGGCGGAGACCGAAGCGAACGTCTTGCAGGAAATTTTCGATTAAGTTCACCTTGCGCTCGTCGCGGCATTCCTCCTTCGCTTGCTCGATACCGCCCAGCGAGCGTAGCGCGGCGTGCCGAGCTTCTTTCGGATTCATTCCCTGCGCGACATATTCGTCAATTTGGTTTTGCAAATGAAACTGGAGTTCCTCGCTGAGGTCCAGCTCAGCCCGCTTCTTGTGAAAAATCGACCGCAGGCGAAGCGGCAATTTGTAATACCAACGCATGGCATCGCTCCTTATGGTGTCTCCAGCACCAGCTCAATAGCCAAAGAAAGTCGCTTCCATTGCGCTTGCTCCTGGCGCAGATACTTAGCGCCGTCTGGCGTGAGTGAATAGAACTTGGCGCGGCGATTGTTTTCCGATTCTCCCCATTTGGCGCGAATCCAGCCCTGTTGTTCGAGACGATGCAGCGCGGGATAAAGGGCACCTTGATTGACCTGCAGGACATCCTTGGAAACTTGACGGATGCGTTGGGCGATGCCCCAGCCGTGCATGGGTTGCAGAGCTAGCGTCTTGAGCATCAGCAGGTCCAAGGTGCCTTGCACTAAGTCGGTCGGCTTGGCCATGGAGCTCTCCTGTCGATAAATGACAGGACCATAGCTTAGACTCCTGTCAATGCATAAGGGAAGCACAAAATGTTTCGGAGTTTGGTGCTGCCACCCAAGAGCGGGTTCACAAGGTCAAAGGTTAGCGAAAACATCTGACAGACAGAAGTGTTCCGCTCAGAAAGAGCGTGCCCTCAGAAATCGGTCCGATTCCTGTTGCAATTGCATCTCGGCCTACACCTGATCCTAGATGGGGGCCCGGCGAACGCGTGATGTCGAGCGCCGCAGCTGAGGAACCAGCGGCGATCGCGGGGGACCTGACCGCCTTCTTCCGTGGCCTAAGCTGAGGCCATCCTGGCGATCTGCACTTCCAAATGCAACACGATAAGCAGCCGTCCTTGGCTCTTTTTCTTTGGCTTCATAACCCAAAGCGCTGGATGGGCGATTCGGAAGTAATCCAGTTGGGCATCTCGTGGATAAGTCTCTAGGGCTTCTCTCCAGCGATTGATCGCTCACTGCTGACGCGTTAGGTCGGGAGCAATCTGCCAACCCGGAGGCATTACTGTCGCGGGATACCGATACGGCGAACCAGATCCTGAAACCTTGGTTCGCGTCGCAGCGTGTTAAATCGGGGATCCACCCCGATCCATGGCATTCAAGTCGATCGCTGAAGGAACCCTTGCTCCAGTGATTCAAACGCTTTCTCCGTATCGCCAAGCTCCACATATGTATCCGCGACGAGGAATCGGCAGACATAACGTTCCTTGGCTTGTTCCAGGGCTTTGCTGAGAAGTTGCTTGGCCTCCCGGCTTTGGCCCACGTGGGCGAGTGCTGCCGCCGTGGTGGTGAGTATCGACGGGCTGTTCGCAAGCCGAATGGCGTTCTCTGCAGCCTGGAGAGTTTCAGGGCGCTTCCCCATCTGTGCATAGGCCATCGCGAGCATCGCATGAGGAAGGCCAGCGGTTGGTTCCATCTCGATCGTTTTCTGGGCTTGCTCGACGGTCTCCGGCATTCGACCGGAGAAGTAGTAGATCCAAAGCGCTTCCTTGCGGCTTTCGAGTGCCAGCGGATCGAAAAGGTAGGCTTGCTGTACGCGAGAGAGTGCTTCATCGAAATGTCCCAACGTCGCCAAGTAATTCGCGTAACCCAATTGCGCTTCCGGCAAGCTTGGATTGATCTCCAGCGCCCGGCGATATTGCTGTTCCGCCGCGGGCCAATCCCAATCGTAAAACAAGCGCACATAGCCAAGCCGGACGTGTGCGCTCGCCAGATTGGGGTCAAGCGCAACGGCTTCGAGCGCCGCTTCTTTTGCGCGGGGCATGACTTCGGTCGGGGAGCTATAATAAGTGGTTGCGGCATCGTAGGCCGCGGCCAAAGCCGCGTAGAGGTGGGCGTCCTTTGGATCCAAGGCTGTGGCTTCTTGAAAGTACTGAATCGCGCGATTTACGCTCTCCCGAGTATCTTCCCCGAGCTCATGCAAGCCCAGGAGGTACTTGTCGTAGCTCTCCAGATTGAGATGGGAGTTGGCCGAGACGCTTGTTGCGGCGGGCAACAGTTGGATGGAAAGAGAGTGCGTAATCTTCTCTGCGATTTCTCTCTGAATGCTCAAGACATCTGTAAGCGGTCGCTCATAGGTTTCCGCCCATAAATGAGTCTGTTCTGCAGTCTGGATCAGCTGGGCAGTAACGCGCACGCGGTCTCCGCCGCGCCGAACGCTCCCCTCCAGCAAATAGCCCACACCGAGTTCCCGGCCAATTTGAGCGACGGTCTCCTTTGTATCCTTATAGCGTGCGGTTGAGGTTCGCGCGATTACGCCCAGCTGGGTGGGTTGGAGCTGGCCGAGTTGGGCAATCATCTCCTCCGTGAGGCCATCGGCAAAATAATCCTCGTGTGCGTCCCCGCTCAAATTTACAAAGGGCAGGACCGCAAGAAGGGCTTTTTGTGGGGAGGCGTTCCGCGGGTGCTGGAAATGACGCCCTATCAAAATCGCCGTCGCGGCTAGCACCGATAAGGCCAGAGGCCACAACCAGAAGCTTCTCTTTTGACTGAGGGGCACCGGTACCGTGGTTGGAGCCGGTCCAGAAGCTTGCGGGACCGGCGGATGAGGAGTAGCTGGTTCTCCGTCTTCCCTCACGGCTGCAACGAAGCGGTAGCCCCGCCTGGGGATGGTTTCGATGTATTTGCGTCCGTCCGGGCTATCGCCCAACACCTGCCGAAGATTGAAGATATGGCGGGCCAGATTGCCTTCCTCGATAAAGACACCAGGCCAGACTCTATCCAGCAGCTCTTCCTTCTCGACGATGTGCCCCGCCCTCTCGACCAAAACGAGGAGAGTTTCCAAGTCCTTTGGCGGGACAGTGACGGGTTGGCCATCGCGGAGCAAAACCCGCTCCACGGCATCGAGTTGATAAGAACCGAATCCGTATAAGTGCTTTGCTTTCAACGGCACACCCATCCGAAGAACTTCGCAAGAAATCTTTCAGAACTCCTCAAAGACATTCAAAACCTCAGGTGGCAGCATCCGGGAAACGCGGGCAGATTGGGTGCCTCATTTTAGTTCCTGAGAATGCCAGCGATTTTAGCGCATCCGGGGCCGCATTAGGAATGACACGCCGTGGATGGGCTGGTCACATTTTTCACCAAAGGAGCTTCTACCATGAAAATCGTACGACTCGCGACACAAATCCAGTATTCGATGATGGCTGTCGTTCTGATGGGCGTTTGTCCCGGGGGGGCGTTAGCGCAAAACGGACACTCGCACGCGACGACAGCGCAACCTCAACAATTGACATCGGCACAGAGCGCACTTCTGAAAATGGTTCGCGATAACACCGAGCGCTTCAAAGATGTGTCGGTGGCCGAGCGGGAGGGGTACTCGCTTCTATTCGGTTGCGTGAGCGGACCCGATGCGGGAGCGATGGGACTCCATTACGTGAACTTGCCCCTCGTGGCCGCCGGCGTAGTAGACGCCACGCGTCCTCAGATCATCATCTATGAACCGCTGGCAGACGGCCATCTGCAACTGATCGGCGCCGACTTCTTGGTGATTGCAAGCGACTGGGATAAGGCTCATCCGGGACAAGGGGCGCCACAGCTTATGGGACAGCTCTTTCATTATTTCGAAAGCCCCAATCGCTTCGGCCTCCCAGCGTTCTACACGCTTCATGTGTGGGCGTGGAAGGAAAATCCCAACGGCGCCTTCGTGAATTGGCACCCCAACGTTTCCTGCCAGGCGTTCGCTGGCCAATAGTCAAGACAAGAATGACGAGTGAGGTGAAATGCGATCCGGCAATTGTGAGCGAATTGTCGATTTGGAAAAGGAGAGAACATGAAAGCATTACCATTGGTTGTGTTGGTCCTGGCTCTGGCGGTCTCGCTGGCCGCGGCATCGGGTGAACCCTCATGGCGGATGAAAGCCGACTACGTTGAGGCCTGCAGCTGTCATTTGTTTTGCCAATGTTATTTCAGCGACAGTCACGGGCATAAGCATGCCGAACATCCATTTTGCGAGTTCAATATGGCCGTGACGGTCCGTGAAGGACATTCAGGAAAAGTCGATCTCGCGAACACAAAATATTGGTTGACCGGCGACCTTGGTGACAAGTGGGGCACGGAGAAGAAGGCGACGTGGGTGACGGTTTCCTTCGATCCAAAGGCTACCCAAGCGCAGCGCGATGCCCTGGCCCCAATCATTCTCAAGACTTATGGTTTGGAGTGGGGCGAACTAAAAGTGCAGGAAGCGCCAATCGAAATCCAGCAGTCCGGCGACATTGTTGAGGCCAAGTTGGCTGACGGAAAGCAGGCCTACCTGAAGCTCCGGCGCGAGCCCGGGATCGACGGGAAAGGCGTTGTGCTCAAGAACGTGAAGTACTTTGAAGCAGTGCAGAACAATGGTTTCCAGATGTATAAATCGATCGAGCACCGCGCCAATGTGGCGGGACATGAGTTTTCTTATGCGGACCGCAACGCGTTCTTAATCACCATCGTCTCTCAAGGAGCCACCGCAAACTAGACTCAAACCAACCCCTGTCACTGCACTGCCAGCGCAGGCAAGAACAACAAGAGACGTCGGATGCAGAGGTAGCGGGGGCTCGGAAGAGACTTCTAGCGGTTACGCGCGACCAGCCGAATCAGTTGACGGATATCTAATAGACTTCAAGTCAATCGCCATGTGACGGCTGCACGTAGAAGTGCCGTTCGCGCCCCGCACATTCCGGGCGGCCCATGGCCCTTCAATCGGCGACTTGGCATCAGAAAAGTACGGAGCCAACAGTCCGCTCCATAAGATCAGGTCTCACATGGCTGGATCGACAGTGCCCGCTGGTCCGACGCTCAATCCTCCCAACCTATCTCAAAAAGAAGATTCGACAGTTCGACTTGGTCTTTCGCCCATGGACTCATCCTCTCGACCATTCCATCTGGCATCAAGTCGGTCCTCCAATGGTCCGTCGGCATTGTAAAGCGGTGCGAGATAGATCCCATGCCGTGCAGCAATTGTCTCAATCTCGGCGACCCGCTCCTGAGTGATGAATCCTCTACCCTGAGAGAAAGGCTCGAACCGGTGTTCCAAAGCAAGAGCCATGCCTTCGAGTAGACAGCCATGAACCACATCGGGGAACGGATGCCGATTCAGAATTCCATGAAAATCCGGCGTGAACTTCATTCCGCCTGTGATCTGTCCCAGACCTCCGAAGAAGACTTTGGCGTCAAGCATCTCCGCCGTTGGAGACAAGTTCTTCGGGTAGCCCGCATCGCAAACAATTGCGTCAGACGCAATCCGCCCCAGCAGAAGCGACGGGGACGCCAGACTCGCCGCGCAGATCACGACGTCGGCCACTGCGGAGAATCGCGGGAGATCCGTGGCGATCTCCACCTGAACTCCATCGTCTTGCAACTCCGCTGCGAGCCTGCGTAGTCGCTCCACTTTGCGTGCGCTGAGCAGCACGCGCCTCACGATGGGCGCCAGACAACGGGCGCAGCCGGAACCCACATCTCCTGTTGCTCCCACGATGAGCAGCGTTGATCGGCGGAGGTTCCGGCCCTCCAGCGCACACATTTTCTGGATGCCCTGAACGATGAAAGCAACGGTCAATGTATTGCCGGTCGTAAAGACCGTACCGCGTCTTTCAGGAAGCTGATCGAAGTTGCCCTCGATCAGAATGGAGCTGAATCCGCCGAGACTCACGATCTTCGCTCCTGCCTGGATCGCACAGGCCGCCGCCCCTCGAACACGGGCGATGTTCTCGTGCACGTAGGCGGCTTCCAGACGGTCAGGTGGAATGAAGGAGTCAATGTAGAGGCCGCGGGCCTTCGTGCCGACGATCGATCCGACGTCGACGTGGCAGACTGCTCTAGGCGGAATCCATGGAAGGATGTCCTTGATCTCGTCGTCCGGCAGAGGCGTACGCTCGGGTCCGCGCAGGACAGCAAGTACGTCCGCTGCCGCTCTCCAACTCTCCTGATGCCCGATCAGAGCGAAATCGGCGTCGATCGTCCGCGCTCGCGTAGTTATACTGGCAACTGCGTCACCCATCTAAGTGTTACCTCCCCGGGTATGCCCAGCATGTCCAGCGTCTTCAGATACTGTTGCAGCGACGCTCCGCGAAGCTCGGCTGCCGACAAGCTGACCTCGAACAGTGATGGCTTCACACAGCTGGCGTGGCACACTTCGCAATGTCCATCCTTGCATTCCTTCGCCAGCATCTGCGCGAGCGTGGTCATCACATCCAGATGCAGCCGGTAGACCTTGTCGTCGAAGCGCTGCGCGTCTCGGGCTCGCTCCGCCCTGAGAATCGACATAGCGTGATCGACGTGCTCTCCTTCCTCGGCTGCGATGCGGGCAAAGGTCTCACCTAGACTCCCCCGTCCCACCTTCCCGACGCGGGAATAGCTTGCGACGGCAAAGGATTCCAGCATGATTTCCTGGACGATCAGGCAGCCGATAAAGTCCCGCTCGGTGATGCAGCGCAGGAAGGCGTCGCGGAGCCGCTTCCAATGTTTTGCGTCGACGTTATTGCAGACCTCCACTCCAATCTTGCGGCCCTCGGCAGCGAACGCAGCGGCGTGGCCCCGTTCACACTCCGAATGCTCCAAGGCATCGGCTACTTCTGCGGGATCGTCACAGATCTCCGATAAGGAGGTGTAGTTCATCGCGGCGAGGAGTTCCCCGGTCATTGCCTGTGCCAGGATGTCCTGCCAAATCGGGGCACTCGGCGAGAGAGAAGGACATTCCATCGGTGAGTAGTTAACATCAATAAGTGGTTCCATGTTTTCTCCTGAACAGATAATTAAACTTTACGGCCGTGTTCCCGCGCGTTTTCTATTACGCGCTGAATAAAGATTGCTTGTGCACCGGCTTTCATGTCGCGCTGGCCTGCTCCTTCCATCGTTGTTCGTTCACGCCGAACACGAGGAGCCACAGAACTAGCGATGCTGCCCCGAGGAGGCCGGGGACTGCAATGTAGGGGAACAGACGGTATCCGAGCGGCAGATACAGGAAGGTCAGCCAACCTACACCCGCAACCACCGAAAACACGCCCAGGATCCGCGGCAGGAAGGTGGACCTGATAATGAGGTAGCCCGTCAGGGGTGCATAGAATCCGAAAAATACCAAGGCGATCGCGGCCCCATGGTCATTCACCCTGAGAAAGAGGAGCGCCAGCGCCTGCAACTGTTCTCTGCTGAATACACTCAAGTAGTGCGCGCCTCCCAAGATGAACAAGGGGGCGATGAAAAAGAGGCGGCTAAGAGTCTTGATGATGCAACCGGTGAGGCCTAAGAACGCGGCAACCAATGAGACGCTCCTGCCCGCCGGCTTAAGCAAGTCATAAAAGAGAGCTGTCATAGCGATCTGGCACGCCATTTCGATGAGGTAGACTGCGAAACCTAACTGAAACAAGCCCCTGTGTGTCAGTATGTTCGTCGCCGTAGCCGCTGCGTCGCCGTCTACCACAAGGCTGCCGCTCACGAAACCCTGGGCGAATATTCCCGTCAGCATGGCGAGGAGATAAAAGGCACCGGTAATCCTGGCCTTGAGACGCGGCGACGTTTCAGCAATTCGTTCCATCATTTCAGTTGTGCTCCTATTCGTTTTTCCTCACACCAGGGACTGAATCAAGCGAGCATCGAATCAGATTGGTTCGCGGTACCGCCGTAGCCGCACCGCGGTGGCGAGGAATATCGCGGCGACTGCCAGCCCTACCCACAGACCCGGCGTAGTGAAAAATTGCACCGGAGTGAGCGCTGACATCATTTCCATCAGGTTTCCGCTCCGCGTTGTGGTGGTGGAAGGCTCCGGTCCGGTCAAGCGGTACTGCAGCATGCCGAGGAAATGCGAAGTTCTGAACGCAATCTTCTCGACTCCCCAGATCACGAACGGAGGCAAGAACGCCCATATAAACGGCGCGCGCGGTGCCCAAGCTGAAACCAGCAGCAACCAGCCGTAGATGGGCGCGTACCAGAGGCCATGAACGGTCAGAATGTGGTAGAGGAGCATCAGTGACATGTGGAAGAACGACATCCGTGCCCCGAGCGTCCCGGCACTCAGGCCGCTGCCCAGTAGGACTGCGCTGCTCAGCAGCAGCATGACGAACTGCGTGACAACGGCGACGGCGAAGCTGAGGAGCGGCAAAATAACGAGGGGAATGGCGAACTTCGAGAGCACGGTGGTGAGGTCGGAAACCGGCAGCGACTTCCAGAACAGGATGCTGCGATCGCGGCGCTCTCCGTACAGCGCGTCG
>QHZB01000501.1 GCA_003224525.1 Acidobacteriota bacterium
GACCGGGACAAGGGGCGCTACTCGGCTCAATAAGGAGCTGGCCTGTAGGGCAGATCGTTTGAAAACCATGATGTTCAATAACAACAGATTTTTTAGTCAGCAACCCGAGCAAAAGAGGAGTCAGGGCCGGACCAGCAATGTGAATCACGTCAGAGGAGCGGATCATCCGCAGCAACTGGGCGAGGCTGGGCTGGCGGAGAACACGAAATGGAAGTAGGCGATCATCAAAGTCTTCGGCAGGTGTCTCCGTTACGAGAGTGAGGTCAAATTCAGTAGCACCGTTCGGAGTGCGCACCTCTCTGAGACCGCGGGCGAGTGAGAGTACGATGGTCTCGACTCCCCCGATGCTTGGTGCAAAATAGTGAGAATAGAAAAGAAGCTTCACGCCAAATTGTTCCTCGATAGACGAAGGCGGTGGTAAATTCGGGCGAGCAAGCTTTTGCGGATCAGTACCTCGAACAAATGACTCTTTACCGCATGCTGACGGCTACGGCAGCCATCCAAAACGGACCACCTCATCGTCGGCGGTGTGCTGAAAACAATGGCTTTCGAGGAGTTTTCTGTCACGGCGGGGAATTTTGTAGATGACATAAGATGACATCTACTGTACTTTACACCAACTCCTCGGTCCGAAGCAGTTCGTCACATGGCCATCCTACTTGGACATGCTGGTCCCTTGAGGAATGCAGCGTGATCGTGTTGTCGCAATGAAACAAAACTGCATAGCAATTCTCGGGAGACAGGATAAGCCCACCGACGCGGTCGAAGAGTATTGCCGCTACCTCGGCGAAGCTCTGCTGGCGGAAGACTTCGAATTGATCATCGAGCGAGTCGCGTGGCCCGAAAGCGGGTGGACTCGCGCGGCGAGCGCGCTTCAACACCGTGCAAAAAGGTGGCGCGGAGCTTGGGTTCTGGTGCAATACACGGCGCTGGCATGGTCCGCGCGCGGTTTCCCGGTGCGATTTCCACGAGTTCTTAGAACTCTCAAAGCCGCCGGTGCCCGTGTGGCCGTGGTTTTTCACGACGTCGAACCCTACAGCGGAACGCGTGTGATTGACGGATTGCGGCGCCGCGCGCAATTGCGCGCCATGCTCGAAGCGCTGCGCCTTTCCGACGCGGCCGTTTTCACCGTTCCCATGAAAAATATTTCCTGGATCAAACGCCACCCCGGCAAAGGACACTTCATTCCTGTCGGAGCAAATTTGCCCACGTCCAGTGAAGCCAACTCGAGGAAGGGCATTTCCACGGGCGGAAAATTGAGCGTCGCGGTCTTTGGCATTACCGGCGGGGAAGCGGGACGCAAGGAGATCGAGAATATCGTCGAGGCCGTCCAATTTGCGGCCTCGCGCGTGGGGAATCTGCGGCTAATTGTTCTGGGCCGCAATGCAGAAAGCGCCGAGGCGGAGCTGAGGAAACATTTTCGCGATAGCACGGTTGAACTCCACGTGCTGGGCGTGCTGCCGGGAAAAGACGTGGTGCGCAGTCTCACCGTTTCCGACGTCCTGCTGTTTGTGCGCGGACACATTTCCACGCGGCGAGGCAGCGCGATCGCGGGAATTGCCTGCGGCTTGCCGGTGATCGCGTTCGAGGGTCCGGAAACGGCGGCGCCGATTACCGAGGCGGGATTGGCGCTTTTTTCACCCGAGAGGAAGGGCGACCTGGGAGACGTATTGGTCCGCGTTCTGGAGGACGAGCACTATCGTGCTTCGCTGGCACAGCGAAGCTGCGTGGCCCAGCGGCAATATTTTTCCTGGCACGCGATTGCCGCGCGTTACGCGGAATTCATGCGGAAAGAGAATTAGCATGCGGGGCCTCGTAAGCAGCGAACGGAACAAAAGGGATCACCGGCACAAAGCTTCGATCAAGATTTCCTTTT
>QHZB01000237.1 GCA_003224525.1 Acidobacteriota bacterium
TGGCGCTGCTCTAACAACTTCTTGGCTTGAGCGCTCCGCTTCGTCATCCTGACATCTTAATACTGGTCAGATCAGCAGTCAATGCAATTTATCCCCGCCGTCTTCGTTATTCAAATCCCGCATTATCACCAGTTAGGAGAGTCGTGCGGAGTTGCTGAAGCGCCGGGGTGCACGACTTGCAGGTGCCGTCTTGCGAGTTTTCTTTTTTTATGACATGCTTCTGAGCGTATATATCCGTTCAGAGAGGAGATTTATGCCTGATACGCTCACAACTTTGGAAGTCCAAAGATCAAAGCTCTTGGAGGATTTCCTCGGCCTGCATGATCTGCGACCCGGCTCCATTACCGCCGTCACCCGACGCTGCGGCAAGTCGTCCTGCCACTGCGCCAAACGCAACGACCCGGGACATGACCCCCAGTTTCGCCTCACTCGCCGTGTGGCCGGCAAGACCGTGACGGAGAGCTTTCCCAATCCCACCGCCCTGCGCAAAGCCCAGCGGGAAGTCGCTGAGTATCACCGCTTCCAGAAGCTCAGCCAGGACCTGGTGGCCCTCAACGAAAAGATCTGTCCGCTTCGCCCGGTCGAGCAGCAAAGGGGCGGCTGGACGGAGCAGGAAAAAAAAACGCTGCTGCGATCCATCAAGAGGTGACGCGAGAAGTAAACCAATTCCTGAGCCGTGTCTTTGCGCAGCGGCGTAGGGACGGCCGGACCGATTTGGAAGCCGTAGAATCTGCCTTGCGAGCCGCCCTCCACCAAGCGGGAGCCACCGCCTTAACCGAACTGCTGAAATTCGAAGCCCCGGCGGCGTCTATCCATTTTCAGAGGCAACCGACGTCAGGAAGTTTCCCCGCAATTTAGAACTGCTTGATTTGCACTTTTAATTACACCTGAAGCGCCTTTTGCCTTTTCGTCCGTCCGGGTCCGCCCTTGGACCCAGGCGCAATTCGAATGGACTACCAACAACGATCCCTCTCGATCCCCGTCGCAACTGCCATCTCTACATCGGCGCGGGGTGTTCGGTCAGCGCCTCGCGATAGACCTTCAAGTTGCTCTTGTCCACCACCACCGTGCCGGTATCCACGAACGTGGGCATCGGCGTCGCCAGCGCGGTGCGCCAGTCTTTGAATTGGTGTACCGCGTTGTGGTGCAGGTCGTCCAGGAACTTCAGCCCGTAGTAACTCATCACGTAGGGCTTTTGCGTGATCGTGGCCGTAATGGCGCCGCGCTCGATCCAATCCAGCGTCCCCGGATCGTTGTCGAACGCCACGATCGGCAGCTTGCCCTCCAGGCTGAAGCGGTGCAGCGCTCCCGCGGCGCCGGAGCCCCCGGTGGCCTCCAGGCAAATAAGTCCGTCCACTTTTTCTTTCTTCTGGATCAGCTCGGAGACTTGGTCGAACGCGCTTCCCGCGTCGCCCTTGTCATCCAGGATCTTGGTCAGCTTCAGCGAGGGAAAATTCTTCAGCGCGTCCGCCACCCCCGCCACTCGATCGTCGACGTTATGCTGTCCCGGAATCGAAATGACCACGATGTTCCCTTTACCCGGAATGAGCGCCGCCATTCTCCTCAGGCTCTCTCGTCCGGCCTTGACGTTATCCGTTCCGATGTACACCAAGCGCTTCGAATCCGGCACATCCGCATCCACGCAGATCACCGGGATGCCCGCCGCCACCGCCTTGTCGATGTCTGCCTGGAAAATCTCGGGCCGCGCCGCGGAGAGGCAAATTCCGGCGGGGTTCTGGTCCACGATCTTGCGGAAAAATCCTACTTCCCCGTGCGGATCGTACGTCGTCGGACCGGTCAGTTCCCCCTTTACGCCCAGCGTTCTGGCCGCATCCAGGAACCCCGCCTCCGCTTCCTTCCAGTACGGCAAGTTGATATTCGTAGCCACGAACACATAGCGTTCGGTTTCCTCGTGGTAGGGCTTCGCGCACGACGCAATCAGCCCCGCCCCCGCGAAAATAAGAACAGCTACCAGCGTGGCCCCATGGCTGCTCACATGACTCCTCATTGGAATTCTCCTTTCGCACTCAATCTCGCTTGCGGCCCTCAGTCTTTCTTGCGGAAGCGTCCCCCTTTTTCTTAGACATTCCGACGTTCCAACGCTCCCCCTCGTCCTATAACGTGTAACGTTCAAACGTTCTGTCCGCCCCCTCAGAACATTCGGCCCTCGGCATCTGCCTGGTTGGAAAAATTTCGAACGAACGCGCGAGGTCACCCCCTCACTTCCACCGCTTCTTCACTTTCGCGTGCTTCTGCTCCGGATTGTTCGATTTCAGCCTTATCTCTACGCGAAACCATAGGGCCGCCGCCCCTCTGCTGTCAATCTCCGTGCGGGCGAGTGTAAAGGATGTCCTGATAACACGGTGCAAAGCATTTCATGAGACTGAACACAATCTTGGCTGTGCTCCCCTGCCAGTCACCACTCACGGGTCACCGGCTTGGATGTCTTCGACGCGAGACAATATGCGCGTAGAAAGAAAACCGGAGCGCCGATCTGAAGGGTAGCGTCGGGCCGAAGCCCAAACACGCCGCAGACATCATAATTCTGCTCGATCCAGGACATGAGACGCTGGTTGTAGTCCTTCCCGAATGAGGTTTCCGCAAATTCCGGCGTGGGACGATTGGCGATAAAAATGAGAGGTGCTTGCCATCGCCGAAGACTCTCGATAGCGCGCTCTTCGCCTGGAACATCCAGAAAACCTGGCGTAACCATTTCTTCGCGCAGTGGATTGCGCCGTTCCGATAAAAATAGCAGTGCAGTTCCCTCCGGCAGGATGGCAACCGCATCCCCTGGCGCGGTCCTTTTCTCGATGAATTGCAGTGCCTGCGAGAAGGCTATGCCGACATCGACGGGAGTCCGCCAGCTTCCCCTGGCAGTCGACAGCGAATAGCCGAATTTCCGCCGATATCGTACAGAGAGCGTGACGGCGGTTACTAGCACGCTGGCCGCGAGGGCTACCGATACCAGTTGCGCGGCCCGGCGGCGCGCGGCGGGATCGGCCAAGAATGTCGGGAAGATCACCAGCCAGATGTACACGAACAAGACCACTGAGCCCGGCAAAAGGAAAGAGCTAAGCGTTCCGCCCGTGGAAACGCGCAGTAGGATTCTTGCTAGGCTGCCCAGCGCAGACGCTGCGATTATGACCATTATGCCGGCCTGTATCCGTGCCGCCGGCGTTCCACAGCGTTCAGCGCGCACGAACGCGCCGATACTCGCAGCCACGAGAGCGAGCAAGAGAAACGGCATTGCCATGAACGGCCCAAGGTCTGAAAGGGCGATCCCTGACACGGCAATTCCTGCCAGAGAAATCAGAAGTCCTGCCACGGCCCGCCATGGTTTTCGCGCAGTGCCTCCATCCTCTTGAAGAAAACGCGCCCGCCGCATTTCGAGCAGCAGACTGAGGGAAACCAGAAGTCCGCCGAAAGCCATCAGGCGAATCATCGAAGCAATCATCAAACCCAGCGAGTGCCACGGATGAGCAAAGCCAAACCGCACCCCGTTGTAGTACATCCATTGCCAAGGCACATGTCCAAAGAAAAGATGGCTATCAACCGTGAGCGTCCGCCAACCCACACGCGCGGCGAACCACGAGAAAACCAGCGCTGGCATGCCCAAAGCAGGAGCCAGAAACACCGCAAGCCACAAGAATATGCTCCGGACGAGGGGATACCCCTCGAGTGCCGCTGCCGCCACGCCGGTTCCGACGGCCACGCCCCCCAATTCCATTTTTGAAAGAATCGCAAGGCCCGCCAAGATTCCTGCGCCAAAAAGCGTTGCAGGGCTCCTCTTCCGCAAGAAAACGACCAGCAAGACTGTGGCCGCCAGAACGAAAGTGCAGCCATCGACTCCGCCGAAGGCGTAAGCCATCATGTAATTTCCCTGAGACTTCAGCGCGCACACCCAGGTGATGGCCAAGCACGCCAGCGTCGCGGGAAAGCGGCCCGCAATCTGCCGGGCAATCCAATAGCTCAGAGCCAGGATAAGGACGGTCGAGACCATGCCGCGGCCCCAAAGGACCCACAGCGACGGATGAAGAGCGCGATAAAGCAATGCGTTGAGGTAAGGAGAGAAAGGGCCGTAAAAGTAGTTCACGTCCGAATAGAGCATTTCGCCGTGAACGAGCCGCAGAGGCACGTTCAGTTCGCGCCCGCTGTCCACCAACGGATTGCCCCAACACTGCCAGGAAGCGGCGAGCCCCGCGGCAAAAGATGCAAGGATCCACGCGAAGCAAGCCAGGTCCTTTCGGTCAACTTTCTCATGGGGGCCGCGAGAAACTGTGTCGAGCAAAGTGCGCCACGTTTGGCCCGCGTACGACGTGAGTGTGCTGCCCGCTTTCACTCCGTTGGCGTCTCACAATCGGCGTTACAGGTGCACATCAAAGAACTACCTCGGCCGGAAATCACGGCAAGATTTTATGACACCCTTGCTCTTCGTGGCACAGCCGCTCCTGGCTGTGCGCCCCTTCCAGACACCCCTCACTGGTCGCGGGCCACCTGCCACTTCCCACTATGGCACGATCGGCACAACTACCGCCGAAGGCCGCGACTTATCGTGAAAAATCACATTCGTTGCTTTGACCATCCGCGTCGCGCGCGCCTGCTCTTCCCCGGTGTTCAGGTTGCGGTCGAACCGCGGGAAATTGCTGCTGGAGACTTCCAGCCGCAGCTTATGGCCCGCGAGAAACACATTGCTCGTCGCCCACAGGTCGACTGTGATGTGATACGTCTCTCCCGGATTCGCCAGCTCCGGCTTCTCCTGCGAGTTGCGGTAACGCAGCCGCAGGATTCCGCTCGTCAGGTTCTGCGCAAACCCATTGGGCCAAACGTCCACGAGCATCCCCGTGAAGTCCGTATCCACCGCCGAGCTGCTCGCGTACAAATCCAGCGAAACCGGACCCGTCACTTCGGTGTCCTTCGCAAACGCCGGCGTGGTGTACACCAGCACGTCGCCGCGCGCCTCCGCCGGCCGCTGGTCTTCCGGCCCAATCCCTGTCGGCAGCGCCCCGCAGCATAGCGGCCCGCCAATCGTCGGTGCCGCGTCGCTCGGATCGTAAACGTACTGGTCGGCCTTTTCCTCCGCCGGAGCCACCATGCTTAACGCGCCGTTTCCTGCCTGCCCCGCCTGCCCCGATCCTATCGGGGCGGTTCCGTTAGCCGCGCCCGCCGAATGCAGGTAATATTTCGTATTTTTCGCGCGCGCCAGCGGCCAGTCGTCTTCCTCGCGCCACTCATTTTTTCCCATCACGAAGATCTTCACCGGCTTTTCTTTCTCGACACCGTTCGCTTCTCCCTTCAGCAGCCAGTCGTACCAACGCAGCATCGCTTCGTCCGCATCCGCCGGCAATTTGCTGCCAAACTCCACCGCGCCCACTTTTCCGGTGCTCGATCCTCCGGCGTGCCCTCCGACCGAGACCAATAGCCGCTGTCCGCGCCGCGACGCTTCGGTGCCCGCCTCGGTCTTCAGACGCGTATAATTCTTAAGCGTGCCACCGAGAAAAATGTCGTACCACGCGCCCATACCGTAGACCGGAACCTGGATCTGCGCGTAGTGGTCCTCGATCGACAACTGCTTCCAGTACTCATCGAAATTCGGATGCGCCAGCCAATCCTTGAAATACGGCGCCAGCCCCTCCGCGGAAGGCGGTTCGAGCACCGGATATGAAATCAGCGGCAGCACGGTGGTCCCGCCCAGCGCATCGGCATTTTTTTCCGCGCGCCGCCGCATGGTGTTCAGCGCCAGACCTGTCGTCCATGATTCGTTGAACCACTGCTCGAACGCCCCGCCCTGATACGTCCACCCGTCGTGATAATTCGAAGCCGTCACGTTCGGGCAAATCCCCGCCAGGTGCGGGGGCCTCGCGAGCGCCGCCAGATATTGCGTCGCCCCCACGTACGATCCGCCAAACATCCCCACCTTCCCATTCGAATAGGGAAGCGCCGCCGCCCACTCCACGGTGTCGTATCCGTCCTGCGACTCATACTTGAACGTGTACCACTCGCCCTCCGATTCGAACCGCCCGCGCACATCCTGCGCGATCACTACGTAGCCCAGCGCCGCCGCCTTCAACCCAAAGTGCATCGTCCCGGTCTTGTCGTATGGCGTGCGCACCAGCAGCACGGGGTATTTTCCATCCGCCTTCGGCCGGTAAATATCCGCGCGCAGCGTTACGCCATCGCGCATCTTCGCGGCCACGTTGCGCTCCACCGTCACTTCGTAGTTTTCCGCGCCCATCACCGCTGGCGCAAATAGCCACAGGCTCAGCACGACCCATTCGAAAGCGGACCAAGCTCGATTCGAACGCGCCCCGGCCATGCCCCCGTTTCGTCTCTTCTTCTCCATGGGATTGCCTCCGCTGCCGTGTCCTTCGCGCTTCTCCGCGAATCGCGCGAGCGTAGGCCCACTCCCCGCCGTTGTCAAGAAAGGAAAGCATCACGGATGGCTTCAGGGAAGGAACGCGGAAAATTAGTTTCAAGGGTGACTTTAGCCGCCGAGCGCGAATTAACAGGAAGCCTCCGTCGGGGGAATGGTCCACCTGCCGCTGCAGGTAAAATACACTACGCCGAAATATTCAGTTCATCTGATAGAAACTTCGCCTCCCACATGTTATTAGCCTCCCCAGGTCGGTTCTCACGATTTTGGGAAACAAGGGGTTTGGCGCCCATGCCTTGGATTGCGGAGATGCCAGCCACTCTCGGTCCGGTCGTGAAAACTTCGTTGACAAGTCAGTTTTCAAAGAGCATCTTACCGGGCGGGTGGCAGTCCAAAGCGGATACCCCGCTTGTTGATTTCGAAATACGGAGGGGAGCATGAAGAACGCATGCCTTATGAGCGTGTTAATGCTATTCATGAGCCTGGGGACTTCGGGAATCCTGTTCGCGCAGTCGGACCTGGGCAGAATTTCAGGTTTTATCAAAGACCCGTCGGGCGCCACGATCGCGAACGCCAAGGTTACCGTCCAAAACAAGAGCGGAGTCGAACGACAGACCACCACGAACGATTCCGGCTACTACGTCATTACGAACGTCCCACCCGGTCTCTATATGATGATCGCCGAGGCCGCTGGTTTCCAGAAATACGAGACTACGAACAACAAGCTCGATCCGGGCGCTAACCTAGTCATTGATGTGACGCTGACCGTGGGCTCAGCCAGCCAAACGATCGAGGTCTCGGCGTCGGCGGTCCTGCTCCAGACGGAATCGGCAGCGGTGCAAAAGGACGTCACCCGAGAGCAGATTGACGCGCTTGAGCTGAACGGCCGCAACCCCATCTTCATGGCGAACCTGGTGCCCGGCACTCGCGGGGGGAACGTCGCCGGTCTTTCGTTCAATTTCACCCAGGGCCCATCGAACATCAACGGTTCCCGGAACCCCGAGAATCTGATCACGTATGACGGCGCTCCGGCTACCCGCACTCGTTCGAATGGCACAAGTTTGGGGGCCGCAGACCTGGATTCCACGCAAGAGATCCAAATCCTCACGGCCGATTACGCCGCTGAATACGGCCGCACATCCGGCGGGCAAATTCGAATCATCACGAAAAGTGGATCGTCCGATTTTCACGGTTCGGCTTACGAATACATACGCAACACGGCTTTCAATGCTAACAGCTGGACGCGCAACCATACTCTGGGTCAAAACTTTGCGCCGCCCTTCCATTACAACCAATTCGGGTACAACATCGGGGGGCCCCTCTACATCCCGGGCAAGTTCAACACCGGCAAGAACAGAATCTTCTGGTATTGGGGCCAGGAATGGGTCAGATACCGTTTCACGGATTCGAATTCGCTGACGGTCCCCTCTCTGCTGATGCGGCAAGGTGATTTCAGCGAACTGCTGAACTCGAGCAATTTTTTCTTTAACAAGGTCGTGATCATCAATGATCCCAAGACTGGTCAACCGTTTCCAGGCAACAAAATCCCAGCGTGTCCTCAGCCAGTAGGCTCGTGCGCCACTCCCAACGGGCTCGGAATTCTGAATGCGTATCCAGCGCCAAACCTGACCACGCCCAACGGGACCCAAAACTGGTATATGACAGCGCTCCACCCGCAGAATCAGCGCAAGGACACCATTGCCGTCGATATCAATTTGACCAGCAAACAGCGGTTGCAATTCCGTCGCAACTCCTATGCTTTCTGGGAGTATCAACCGTTGGACGGGGGCAGCGGGGAAACGCCAAAGTACTTTAACCGGCCCAATCAGACAAACTCGCTTGATTACGTATGGACAGTCCGTCCAACACTGGTTAACGAGACGTTGGCCACTTTCAGCCTGGACAGGGTGTACATTCCAGTAGATGCCGCACACTTCCTAGATCGCACAAAGGGCGCGGTACAGGGAACGGGATACTTCGGCCTCAACTACCCCTATATATTTCCAACCGGCAAGCTGCTCCCAAACCGCATTCCAACCGCCAAAATAAGCAATTTCTCTGACCTAAGCGGGGGGCCCTATCCTTCGCATTCCCAAGGACCTATCTATGACATATCGGACAGTCTGACGTGGATCAAGGGTAGCCACACGTTGAAGTTTGGCTTTTTATTCGAGCGTTCCGGCGAGAACGATAACGATGAGATTAATGTCAACGCTTGTCCCACCTGCACGAACAACCAGAATGGGCAGTTTAACTTTACCGATACCCGATCCGGCCAGCCGAGCAGCGGATTGGCAGCGGCAAACGCGGCTCTCGGTTTGTTCGACACCTATTCCGAGCTGGGCCAGCGCGCATACACTATTTTCCGCAGCAGTATGTACGAATCATTTGTCCAAGACTTCTGGAAAATCAGCCCCCAATTGACCGTTAATTACGGCTTTCGTTACACAGTAAATGTTCCTTACAGTGCGCTTTGGCGGAACATGGCGGTGTTTGACCGGTCCCTGTACGATCCCAGCAAGGCGGTGACGATTGACCAGGTAACGGGCGCCGTCATTCCTGGTTCGGGAGACAGATATAACGGCCTCGTGATACCGGGCAGCGGCTGGCCGAGTTCCGCCAAGGGGCGCGTGCCTGAGGCGACGGCGGGGACCTTCGATTACCTCTTTCGCGGCGTGTCTCCTCATTACTCCGATATTCAGTGGGGAGACATTCAGCCTCGCCTGGGAGTTGCTTATCAGCTCAACAGCAAGACAGTGATTCGCGCCGGCGCGGGGCGCTTCGTTACACGTCTGGGGGTAAGCGACTCGATTTTCCTCGGGGGGAACCCGCCCTTTCAGCCCACCGCTAACGTTTCCTTCGGTAGCGTAGACAACCCCGGGGGCACTTCGGCCAATAGCCTTCCCCTGACGGTGACCTCACAGGGTAAAGTGTTCAAGAATCCGGAAGCGTGGGCGTGGAATTTCACCGTGGAGCGCGAGATATTTTGGAAGTCCATTATAAGTGTTGGCTACGTAGCGCGCCGCGGTTTGCACTTGCAAAGAGAAGCGGACATCAATCAGCCGACCGCGGCGGTTGTTGCGGCGAATCCGGGTGTCAACATTGACGCCCTGCGACCCTATAAGGGCTACAACTCCATCCGGGAAACCGATAATGTGGCGAACTCCATGTACAACTCGCTGCAAATAGCCTGGAACCGCCGCTTCTCAGGTGGACTCATGTTCGGCGTTTCGTACACTCTATCCAAGACTATGGACGACGGGTCCAACCAGCGCGACATCGTTCCAGATACCTATTACATCCGCAACCTGTGGGGACCATCGGATTATGACACGCGGCACGTTATGACCATCAACTATCTCTATGAGCTGCCGTTCTTCAAGAACGCCTCAACAATGAGCGGCAAGCTCCTGGGAGGATGGCAAATCAGCGGCATCACACAGTTCCAGACGGGCAACCCTTGTGGTATTGCCTTTAATAACGACTACGTTGGCGTGGGTCAGGACGGGTCCATGGACGCGAGCACCAACGGCCTGCCTTACGGCGGTTCAAGCAATTGTCCCAGCGGCCAGTATTGGGTGGTTAATGGTAACCCCAAACTTATTAAAACATTTGGTCCAAATGGCCAATGGTTCCAGACCTGCCTGGTAGACGTGCCGGCTGGCCAGAAGTGTCCGGACGGCACCACAGGGGCGCCGTTTTACGGAGACGATGAACGGATCTTCAGACCCCCCTCTAACGGCCAGTTCAATCTCCAAAAGGGTGTACGTGGGCTGATCTACAGGCCCGGACTGGAGAATTGGAACATTGGTCTGTACAAGAAGTTTCCGATCAACGAGCGAGATGGTTTCCAGTTTCGCGCGGAGGCGTTCAACGCCTTCAATCATCCGAATTGGGCTTCACCGGGGATGAATCCCAAATCGACTGGGACTTTTGGGAAGGTGGTAGGCAAGACCGACGACGTGCGCAATTTGCAGCTCTCGCTGCGCTTCTACTTCTAAGCGTACCGTGTTTCCGAAGCTCCGCCAGCAGCACCATGAGCTCAGAGAAACTCCTGCGCAAGCGCGCCGAAGTGCCAATGGCTCTCTTGCGCCTCAAGCCTGTGGTGGCAATTTGTCCACGGTATCGGCGCCTGTCCGTTTGCACCGGGTTTCGAGCGTAAGCGGAGTCAGAGTATCGGCACTTGCGGCGCGCACTCAACAGAACGACTCAGGAAGAAACCGGCGCGGAGTTGACTTGCGCGCCCGGCTGAGCCAGCCGTTCGTACTCCTTGCCAGAAGTCTCGGGCAGCAGCACCCACAGCGTGTAGATGCCCAGCGCAGTGCCAAACGGAAAATGCAGCAGAGCCAGGAATCCCAGGGCTAGCCCGAAGAACCGCGCCCACGGCTCACGCTCGAAAAGCCCCCACGCCAGAACCAGGTGCAGGACACCGACCAGAACAACGCCCAGCGAAAAGAGGCCGCCCATAAAAGGAATGTCCAAGCCCCATCTACCCCCAATGGGCCACACGACCGGGCCTCCCCAGCCTTGCATAAACGGGGAAAACATCCTGCCGAAAATCATCATCCAGCCGATTCCCATCAGCCGGAGAATGCCGTTGATCATCCAGAGAATCGCCAGACGGTTGAGATTGCGCTGCACGCGCCCATTATTCGAGACGGCTGCTGCCCCGGCAGGCGCGCCAGCGTGCCCCGGAGCAGGAGATGACGCGACTGCGCTCGGGACAATCGGCTTGCCGCACTTGGTGCAGAACTGCCCGCCCGAGGTGAGCTGGGTACCACAACCATCGCAATACATGATCCACCCCCCTTGCCAGGTGATACGCTCTGCCCGCCGATAAGTTCCACCTGGATTAGGCTCCATCTGTCACGCCGGGCGAAGGCCGTCTCCCGCGTAGCCGTGAGCGCCCGGCACCCTCGCCCTTTCCGTACGTTGCAGCCTTTTCCTGCATACTCTTGGGGAATTCTCCCCTCTCAAGTGCATGTCTTCTACGGATTCTCATCACGCAGGGTTTTTGCTAAAAAAGCCATCATGCGAATTCAACCTCGCTCGAACGCAAGCGCCGGGCCCCAGCAATACCGGCCAGCTTGAGAGGTTGCATCATCCGTTTGACAGCCAGGCAATGAGTCTCCCAGGCGTTCCACGCACAGAGATTCAGTGAAGTAGTCCGTCGGGTGGTGTCGCCACCAGCTCAGTAGTCACGTTATCGAAGGTGGGTTAGCCCATGTTCGTGCTGAGGAAAGCATTGTATGTAGGCTGTGTTCTTTGCCTGCTCTTACGCGCTGCGGCATCCGCTCTGTTCGGTCAGACAACCGAGTACGCCTATGTTACGAGCAGCGGCGTAACGGGCAACGCCGTATCAGGGTTTAACGTAGATGCGCCGGCCGGTGCCCTAACGCCAATTTCAGGGGCACCCGTCCGGAGAGGGGGGTTCCCTACGTCTTTTGTGACAGGCCCCTCCGGCAGCTTCGCTTACTCACTCATGACCAGCGGCATACCTGCCTACACAATTGATGGGGCCACAGGAACTCTCTCGTTGATTCTTGGGGCGCCATTTGGCGCAGGGCGTTGCTTCTAACACCGTCGTAAATTCTCGATCGAGGGAGGAACTTAATCATGTTCAAGTTAAGGAAAGCGTGGCTCTTAAATTGTACTGCGTCGGTTCTGTTGAGCACGGCTCCAGCCACTCTGCGCGCCCAGACGGGGGGGTTCGTCTACGTCACGAATGCTGGCGGTCCGGGACCCGGCACCGTCTCGGCTTATTCCATCAATCACCCGAGCGGTACTTTGCTACCAGTCCAAGGGTCGCCGTTCCCAGCCGGGACAAGTCCATGGTCCATAGCCGTGGACCCTAAGGGCCGATTCGCGTACGTCGCCAATCGCGGTGACGACACGATTGGGGGTTACGCCATCGATGAGGTCACAGGCGCACTCACCGCTGTACCCGGCTCGCCTTTTCCGGAGAATCCCACGGTTAAAGGGGAATTCCCCTGGTCGGTGGCGGTCGACCCCACGGGCAAGTTCGTCTATGTGACGAATTATTACGCCGCCAATGTCAGGGTCTTTGCCATCGACGAAAATACCGGCGCCCTAGCACAGGTTCCCGGCTCGCCCTTCCCCGCAGGAGGCATACCCAGAGGGCTGACTGTGGATCCCGCAGGCCGATTCGTTTACGTCGCGAACGGCTATCGTGGCTCCCCTGGCACTGTTTCGGCCTTTACCATTGATGCCAGCAGCGGCGCATTGACGCCCGTCCCCGGCTCGCCTTTCTCGGTTCCAACGGATCCCAAAGCGAGTTTTGGTCAATCCCTGCCTAACTCGGTGACGGTTGACCCCTCCGGGGGGATCTTGTACGTCACGGATTCCTGGCAATCGGACATTTGGGCGTACGCCATCGATGAACCTACGGGCGCGCTGACGCTACTTCCCGACTCTCCCTTTCCGGCGCAGGACGGACCTTTCTCCATCACCGTGATTCCCCGCGGCAAATTTGCCTATTCGTCAAATATGGGTACTGTTTCCGCGTTCACCATTGCGAGGACCACAGGGACGCTGACCCCAGTGCCTGGCTCTCCCTTTCCCGCGGGATTTTATTCTGTCTCAGTAGGATTGAGCCCTAGGGGCCAGTTCGTCTATGCAGCGAGCCAGGGTTCACCGTTCAACAACTGGGCTGGCAGCGTTTCTGCCTACGCCATCGACCCATCCGATGGCAAGCTGACCCCAGTTCCCGGCTCGCCATTCGGGGCGGGATCGCTTTCAACCTCGGTCGCGATAACCCCCGGCCGACGAGAGCGTGTAAGACAGGTGGCATCCTTCCTGCCTGCCCATGAATAAGGATGCCCATACGACGGGCACCTCCACTCTTGGAAGTCGGAAATCTCCGGTCCTGCTCGCAGGGCTTAGCTGCTTCCAGGAAACGTTGCAAGACATTCCGTTTGCCAGAAGGCTCAGCGCGCGCGTCGGGCCGCAGTGCGGCACCTGGGTGCAGAAGCGCTGCAATGGACGTAATGATGTTCCGTGCGTTCTGGATGTGAGCGTGAGAGGCCTGTTTATCGAGACAGAATTGCCGGCGCCGGTTTCATAGATGGGGATTTCCCCTGGGATTTCCCCCCGGATCCCCCCTCATTTCCATGCGCCGGTCTTCTCATTAAAGCTATTAAAGCTTTTGACTCTCGCATAAATTTCCATCTCTCATTCCCATCGAGACCATTCCCCCCCAAACTACTTGAATCCAGCCGCGTCCCTCTTGCGATTCTGAATTATATTACTAATACATTAATATTTATATTCATAAACTCTAGCGCTAAGGCCTTACCTTTGAACTTCGCGCCACGGCTTCGCGTTTTTTCTCTGTGCCGCGAGCCCGAATGGCTCCCATCGCTCTTCGTGCGGGACGCACCCCACAATTCCACGCGGCACAATTCCCCTGGCGCGCAGCTTGTTTGCATTGCTACCAGTCACCATTCAGCGGCTTGCCCAGCCTGCCCCGAGCTTTTCGGTGTTCCGCGCAGGGAGCGGCCGTCGCGAGCGAGGGATCTCATCACTTGCCGTCCAGAACCTCGCGATTGACTTTATTTCGTATCTCGTCACAAATGATTATTCCGAAGCAGAATGCCTTTCGGGACCGGACTAGGAATGAACATCCTCGACGTCATTGTCGGCAAGCCCCTCAAAACCAGCGACGAGCGCGCCGAGCAGATCGGCGTCCGCGAAGGCATCCCGATCTTCGGGCTGGACGCGCTCAGCTCCGCCGCTTACGGCCCGGAAGCCGCCCTCAGCTTGCTGATTCCCCTCGGCGTTTTGGGAGTGCAGTACATCATTCCCATCAGCGCGGCCATCATTACGCTGCTGGTGATCGTCTACTTTTCTTATCGCCAGACGATTGCCGCTTATCGGAGCGGCGGCGGCTCCTATACCGTCGCGCGCTACAACCTGGGAGCCTTTCCCAGCCTTCTCGCGGCGGCGGCTTTACTCACGGACTACATTCTCACAGCGGCGGTGGGCATTTCCGCGGGCGTCGGCGCCCTGGTCTCAGCCGTTCCCTCACTGCAGCCGCATACCGTGTCCCTCTGCGTCGGAATTCTTGTCGTGATCACCATCCTGAATCTGCGCGGCGTCCGCGAAGCGGGCGTGGCCTTCATGGTGCCAACCTATCTTTTTGTCGGCACGCTGCTGATCACCATCGTTGGCGGGCTCGTGCGCGTGGCCATCAGTGGTGGACATCCCGTGCCGGTGACCGCGCTGCCGCCCCCGCCGCCCATGACCGAAGCCGTCACGCTGTGGCTCTTGCTGAAAGTTTTCGCCAGCGGGTGCACCGCGATCACTGGCGTCGAGGCCGTCAGCAACGGCGTGAAGGCCTTCCGCGAGTCCAGCGTGAAAAACGCGCAACGCACGCTAACGGTCATCATTTTTCTATTGGCTGTGCTGCTAGCGGGAATTTCCTATCTCGTGAAAATCTACGGCATTGCGGCGACCGACCCAGGCCAGCCCGGCTACCAGAGCCTTCTCTCCATGCTGATCGCCGCGGTCTTCGGCAAAGGCGTTTTTTATTACCTCACCATCGCCTCGATTCTCTTCGTGCTTTCGCTTTCCGCGAACACCGCGTTCGCCGATTTCCCGCGCCTCTGCCGCGCCATCGCGCAAAACAATTACCTGCCGCACGTCTTCGGATACCGCGGGCGCCGGCTGGTGTACACATACGGCATCGTGGTTCTTGCACTGCTGAGCTGTTTCTTGCTGGTCATATTCGGCGGCGTCACGGACAGGCTGATTCCGCTCTACGCCGTGGGAGCTTTCCTGGCCTTCACACTCTCGCAATTCGGCATGGTCGTACACTGGCGAAAAAAACGCGGCCCGCATTGGCTAAAGAGCGCTCTGATCAATGGCCTCGGAGGAGTCGTCACCGGTATCACCGTCATGGTAGTTCTTGTTGCGAAATTTGCCGAAGGGGCCTGGATCACCGTCATTTTTATTCCTTTACTCATTTACCTGTTTCGCGTCGTGCGGCGTCACTATCACGCCATCAGCGTCGCTACGAGCTGCGCCGCGCCCGTCGCCCCAGCGAGCGAAGCCGCGCGGCCCATTGCCGTGGTGCCTATCGAGCGCTGGAGCCAAATTTCCAGGCAAGCGCTCGAATTTGCCTCACGTCTTTCCCCGGAAATCATCGGCATTCACGTTGAGCCTGGCGAACATTCCGAGCTCTTGCGTACGGAATGGGAACGCTACGTGGAGCAGCCCTTCCGCGCCGCAGGCGTCGAGACGCCCAAGTTGATTCTTCTTCCATCGCCCTATCGCTTCATCATCGTTCCCATCGTTCAATACATTCTCGAACTGGCCGAGAAACACCCCGACCGAAAGATTGTCGTGGTCATTCCCGAACTGGTGGAGTGCCGTTGGTACGAATACTTCCTGCACAACCAGCGCGCCCGGCTCCTTGAATGGACCCTCCAGGTCCGTGGCAACCAGCGCATATACACCGCCAGCGCGCCCTACTACGTCTCGGAGCCGGTCGCGAAATGATGTTAAGAGTTTGCAGTCGCTAGACCGTCGAGCTCGCCTGGTTTCCCACCGCGCCGGCCAAGAGGAATGCGGCCAGCATTCCAACGCGACTTTCCAGGAAGTAAATCTTCTAAATTTAATGTTACTTCACGAATTTCACGTAGCTGAGAACCCGCCAGCGCAGAATCCAGAACTCCAGACCCATTGAGAATCATTCCAGAAACGTTTGAGGTGGCTTTGCTCTCTGAACTTCGTCTTTCCCTTTAGTCCCGGATCAAGGTTCAACCGTTCCGCGGGCAGCTTCCCGTTGACGGCCATCAGGAAGCGAGCCTCCGAGGACGGTCTGTGGTGAGTTACAGGTCCGGGCGGGAGATAGAGATGTACTCCGCCCGTAGGAACATTCCTGCCGTCACTCTTCTTTTTATCATGTCGAGCCTTTCCGGAACGGTGGCGTTCCCGCAGGCCGTCAAATTCATCCGTCGCGCCGCTGATCCTCTGCCGCTTGCCAACATGCTTGTTGGCCGGGCACCTTGCCGAAGAGATTCGGGAAGTGCGGTCACCGCTCCGCACGCGGCAATCGCGGCAAGCAGCGATCTAGGTTCACCCTGCAATACGCCGCCGGTGAAGGTGCCATCGGTGAATCCATGCAATGCTTCAAGCCCGGCGCAAATCGGGTGCCATGCCCCCAGAGATCTGGTGCAAGAGGATCTGGCGGCCATGGGGAAACCAGGTCAAAAAATTCTGCGGGCGCGCGATAGAGTTCTCGAGATATTGCAAACCGAAAACGCCTGTTCGGCGTGGTTCCGGGAAAAGGATGCGAATCCAGCGGACACCTTTCGAACACTCAGCTTTGCGGTAGACCGCAAGGGAGAAGAGTTCGTCCTGGAATCCAGAAATCCGGGTGACATGAATATCTTCCGGAGTCCGTATGTTGCTTGGGTTTTCCAAGCCGACGGAAGCTACGCAACGATCACCATCAACCTAAAAGGGGCGTTTTTCTCTCCAATGGCCAGGGTAGTCGAAGTTCAAAAGGAAGGCGGGCCCTGGAGTCTTCTCGGCGTACGCGTGTTGGGCGTCGGGCCCTATGCGGGGGACTCGATGCACGCGCAGATCCTCGCCCTATTACATGAATTTGGCCACCTGGTCGATCTCCTGCCTACGGATGAAGGAGACCAGGACGGAAAATCAGTGCAGAATACGAGCGAAGTCCTCCGTTTCTGCCGCACGGAAGTGGAATACAAAGCCAGACGGGGCGCTCTCTCAGCCGCGCGCTGAGAGGAAGGGCTGGATCCTGGCGCATTTGTGTTTTCCAGACTTCGCTGGCGCATCGAAGAGCATCGACGGGGTTTTTTTCCGGTTGACCTTCAGCGAGACGCGAATCATTCTCCTGGTCATGGAAACGAGAGCGTGGCCACTTCACGATCTGACGTTGAAGGCGCTGAACCTCTCTTCAGTGGCGGCTATTACGAGGAATTCTTCTACTCGCTACGCGGAGTGACGATCGCGCGGTGCTCACCGCCGGCGAGGGCTGTCGCCTCACGCTGAGGCAGTTGGCGAACGGCCAGCCACGCCCGCGAACAACGGCCGGCACTGCCGGCACGTTTCTGCCTTTTCTGTTGCTTTCGTGCGCCGCGTATTCGCATGGTGTGCCTGCCGCGAGCCATCTCGCAGCGTCCGGCCACGGAATCTAGGGAACGATAACGTTTCGGGTACGCGTACCATTGCCGCAAAGGGGAAATTCCACCTAAGTAGACTATAAACATGGACGAGAGGATCCCGTGAGGCATAGCCCGCCGCCATCCATCGCTGTGGACTTGTTCCTGACGGTTGTATTCGTGATTGCGTGCCGATGGATCAAGCGCAATCCGTCCAGCTTCCTGCGGTACATCCTGTTTCCTTTTGGCGGATTAAATGTGGAGCGCTGGCCAGGGCTGATGCTCGCGATCGTGCTGGTCTCGGCCGTGCTGGGATTCTTCTCTTTCCTCCTCACATTCTTTGGACTGCTGGCTCCGGAAAGCCTTGGGCATCCCACGCCAGCGGTTCTCTACACGAAATTTGCAGTGTGCATCCTGATTTCTTTCTTTGCTCTGAAGGGAACCGCTGAGCCGGCGGAATCCTACGAAACCCCCAAATTCGGTACGCCTTCCACTAGGCGGTCCGCCGCGCCCAAGAGCGCACCAGCCGCGGTAAAAAGCGCGCCCACCATGCCGAAGGGCATGCCAACGACCCCGCTTGCCCCTGCAATTCCGTTGGCCATCATCCCCGCACCCGCAGCCAACTCCGCAAAAAGCCGTGTGGCCGATGTGGAAGCGCCCCCGGTACCGAATCGCTCCTATCCCTTGCGTGAGCCTCCGCCGGGCGTGGTCAGCGAGCGGCTGACCTTCATGGTCTCCACCCTTATGTTCGGAGTGGTGCTCATTGGATTCTGCTATCTCCTCGGCATAACCTGGCTGGTGATCACCTTTTCGGTTTTTTTCAGTTTTGCCGAAGTGGTTTTGTTCTTCGGAAGAAACGCTCCCGTCGGCACATGTCCCTTCTGCGGCGGGCTCATCCAGCGCTACAACCGAGTGCGTCCGGAGCCGGTTCGTTGCGAGCACTGTTCGGAAATTTCGAAGCTCGAAAACGAACGGCTCAGCCCGTACGACCCAAATGCGGTGGCCGAAACACCCATCTTTCGTTCGCCTGCATTTGAAAATGGCGTCTGGCCGAATGGCTGCGTGCAGTGCGGCGCCCCGCCAACACGGTTCGATGACTCTCAGGCGGTACGATATCAGGCTCGGCGCCTGGCGAGTCCCCTCGTTAGTTCAATTTATCTCTCACACCCCGCGGCGAGGGTCACGGGGGTACCGTATTGCGAGCGACATCGCGAAGCCATTCAAGTGATCCCGCCGAAGGAGATGTTTGCCTGGACTCCGTGGAGATATGTGCCGGGGTTTGCCGAGAGAATGGAGGAGCGCCGGAAAGCGTTTCTAATGTGGCGCTCACTGCCGATGATGAGGCGTTATCTGGAAGCGAATCGGCGCGCAAAGAGCGCCGTATCCGCTGGTTATCGCGAGCCCAATCTCTTGCAGAAGACGGTCTCTGCGGCGTTTACGAAGTCCGAAACACAGGGGCCGAGCGCCGCTGTCCCGCACACCAATCCCACCAAATCCGGAGCCTGACGACGAGCCGTGCCAAGCGAAGTAGGAGACGCTGAGGCCGCTAGTAAAGAAGAAACTCTTCAAATTCAAGAAGGGGCACGTCGACGGCCGCGGCCCCGTAATCGCCGAGGGCGCGAGCCATTTGGACCGACGGCGATCCGCAAGGTACGCAATCAGGGCGAAGATCGCGAAGTAGAAAGCGGCGTTGGCGGCGATGGCTATGCGCAAGAACCAACCAAAGGTCCAGGGCATTGATTTGTGAGTTTCCGGCATGATGGATTCGGCCAGCTTCAGGCCTGGTGAAAAAAGAGCAATCAACGGCGCGGGAACTTGCGGCTCGATGGGCACGGCGATGGCCAGGGCGAGAAAACCGGCGACTAGACCAAGCCCGGCAAGCAGAATGAAATGGAACAGCCCGCGTTGCGGCATCACGGCAAATTCTAGCAGAGGATTCCGGGGCGCTGGTCCACCTTCCTGTGGGAAAATAAGCCGGACCTTCAAGAAACCAAGGGGCACTATGAATTCCCGGCGAACCATCACCCTTTTCTCCATCATTTGCGTTGCCATATTTGCTGCGCTCATCGTTTGGCCACGCTTCGCGACGACGCAGCAAGAGCAAGCTCCGCAAGAAAAGCAGCAGACGCCGACGATTGACGAGTACCAGCCAAAGTCCACGCTGGTCATCACGGAACACAAGATCGAGCGGGCGAGATTTCCGTTCATCGATATTCACAGCCATCATTGGAATCCCACGCCAGCAGAAGTGGACCGGCTCGTCAAAGAAATGGACACGATCAATCTGCGCGTCATGGTGAACTTGAGCGGCGGAACGGGAGAAGAACTGAAAAAAACAGTGGCGGTGATGAAGGGACGTTATCCTGACCGGTTTGTGGTGTTCGCGAACATGAGTTACGACGACCTAAACACACCGGGATTCGGGAAGCGCGTGGCGGCGCGGCTGGAGCAGGACGTTCGGAACGGCGCGCAAGGATTGAAAATCTTCAAAAATTTCGGGATGGATCTGAAATATGCCGGTGGGGAGCGCGTGCACGTGGACGATCCAGAGTTTGATGCGGTGTTTGAGAAGTGCGCGGAGCTAAAGATTCCCGTGCTGATTCACGTGGCGGAGCCTTCGGCGTTTTTCGATCCGTGGGACTACCACAACGAACGCTGGCAGGAGTTGAAGGAATTTCCGGGGCGCGCGCGGCCGCCCGCGAGGTATCCGCCGTTCGAAACTCTGATGACGGAGCGCAATCACCTGTTTGCGAAGCATCCGAAGACGAATTTCATCGCGGCGCATCTGGGGTTTCACGGAAACGATCTGGAGCGGCTAGGGAAACTTTTTGATAGCTACGCGAACGTGTATGTGGACATCGCCGCGGTGCTGGCGGAACTGGGGCGGCAGCCGTATTCGGCACACGATTTTCTTGTCAAGTATCAGGACCGCGTGCTGATGGGGAAAGACATCTACGAAGTGAACGAATACAAATGGTATTTCAGGGCGCTCGAGACGCGGGACGAATATTTTGAGTATTACCGCAAGCGCCATGCGTTCTGGCGGATTTACGGCTTCCAGGTGCCGGATGAAGTCTTGAAAAAGGTGTACTACAAGAATGCATTGAAACTGGTGCCGGGAATCGACGCGAAAGCTTTCCCGGAGTAAGGGAGCGTCAGCAACGTGCAATTTGGTTTCTAGTTCGAATTGAAAAAATAGTGCGGTTTCTCCGCCCACCCACCTGATGGCCGCAAAACTTTTGGCGGCATTCCTTCGTCTATAGAGAAAGCAAATCGACCGTTTGCAAGGCCGCGGCGAGCAAGCGGCCTGGGTGAAGAGTTCCCCAGTGGACGGACTGTGGTGAAAAACAAGTCCGTCTGGGGAGGCTCCGATGCCGTGGGCATGTAGGAGATTTGCCGTAGTGTTCTTTGTTTTCGGGTTGTTGCTGGTTTCCGGTAAGGTTGCGCATACTCAAGACCAATCCATCACCTCTTCCACATCGATGGGGCGTCCAAAGGTCATTCCTCGGCCGTGCAGAGATCGCCGTCCGGTTCCTGGCCCGCAACGAAAGAGCGGGTCGGTGCGCGAGACGGACCGTTCGGACAAACTGTGCGCTGAGCTGGCTTTCGATCGCAGCGCGACCGCCTCACCGGGGCATGGAGACGTCCGGGGAAAGGCAAACGAGGATCCTGTTCTGGAGGAATTGATAGCGATGGGAGAACAAGGACTGGTCATCGAGAGGGCACGCCAGGAAGTGCTCGAAATTCTGGAGGGCCAGAACCGATGCGCAGCCTGGTTCCAGCAAGCCGAACCAGAGGTTGCGAGGAAATTCCAATCGCTGCGCTACAGGATCGACGAGAGCGGCCCCCAATACACTTTTAAATTACAGAACGCTTCCGGAGAATGGCTCTATCAGCAGCCCTATGTGGCCAGTTCCATCGAGGATGCCAGCGCCGGCTCTACGATCACCATCAACGGAAAAGGGGCCTTCTTTCAACTCCGATCGGGTGTGCGCATTGTCCCAAAAGAGGGAGGCCCGGGAGGGCTCAGCGCTTCCCAGTTGCTGCACCTTGATCTCTATTTAGGGGGCACGCTTGACGCCCAGGTCACCGCGCTCCTGCACGAATTTTCGCACGTCGTCGGCTTGCTTCCCGCAGACGGCGGAACTGTCTTCGGCTCGGAACTCTCCACGCAAAATACGCAGATCGTGTTGCGCCATTGCCGCGCGGAAGTGGAAGCAGCCGGGAAACACAAGGGCTTGTTCTTAAATCCCGGAACAGGGTCGTTTCACGTGGCACGCGGTGACAAATCAACCTTTTGAAAGCCAAAGGATCCCGGGTGGCGTCTCCTGCGTCTTGCCAGCCGAAAGCCCGCTCCCCTAGCGCCCCCATTTCTAGAGGGTGTGAAAGGAAAAGGGATGAGGTATCCTCGGATTCATTTTTGAGCGGTGGAGGCATTCCCATGAAGGCCAGTCGAGCGAAAACGGTCAAGAAAAGCGCGTACATGAAGGGCGAGAATCCGGAGCTGCGCAAAGTCGCGCGAGGGTTGCGCAACTTCGTGAAGGGAATCGTCCCCGGGGTGAAGGAAACGGAGAATGCGTGGGGAATTCCGACGTTTGAAGCGCCGAACCCTTTTTGTTTTTACCGAGCGGGCCGTAAAGCCTCGGCGTTTTAGGCCTGGGATATAAAGCCCTGTCGCGCGCTTGATTTCTTGGCGGCATGGTTTTAAACTCCTCTTCGTCCAAAAGACCTATGGGCGGGCAGCCCAAAAGTGAAGCCTCTTCGTGGTCCTCGCCGGATGTAAGGGCGCTGTGGGAGGAACCCACCGAAGCCATCTCGCAAAAACCAGCGAGAGGCCGTAGGAATCCTCTTCCTTCAGGGAGAGGAGGATGTCAAATGGCGGGCAGGAATCACGTGACGTGAGGGCGGTTCGCAGCACAAAGGCCGCGCCGCCCCCCGCTGCCAAGAATGAAGTCAAACCTCAGGGCGCTACTCTTCGTGATCGAGCGGTTTGCCGTCTGGTCCTACCTGAACTTCAGACTTCTTCCCGTTCGTATCGACCTGAGCCTCGTAGGCCACGAGCTTGTCCTTTTTGGTGAGGGATTCGACCTTCAGAATTTTTCCTTTACCGGCCTTGGTCTGCAATCCCGCTTTGACTACAGGTGCCAGGGAATCCAGCGCCACCTGCTCCTCGATTTCGACGATGGAACCATCCGCGGCCATCGAAACGTCCTTGCTATGGCCGTTGACCGTCATTGCCACCTCGTAAAGGGTTTGGCCTTTTTCTTTTTCTGCCGAGAATCCGCGAATGGTGGCTCCCGCACTCTGTGCCACCACCGTCTTTTCGACTGCAAGCGGAAGGTCCGACCGCTTGATTTTCTTTTCCTGGGCGGAGGCGGCACCCGCAAGCAGCAAGCCGCCGGCCAGAAGCGCTACCAAGCAATTTGTCTTCATGATTTCTCCTCGACGCGGGGAATGACTTCCGCATCAACGCAACTCTACCGCTGACCGCCTAAACACAGGATAAACAGGGTTGGGCATGCGCCCGGCGCGAAGCCGGAGCAGGGTTGGGCATGCGCAGGGAGTTCGCTTGCTGCTTTCCCTGGAATCATCTAGAATAATCATCTAGGTTGTAAAGCGTAATCAAGAGCGGGCGGGAGGCTGCATGCGGCAGATGGGATTATTTGAGGCGAAGCAGAAACTCTCGGAACTGGTGGAGAGGGCTGCTCGCGGAGAGAGGATTGGGATCACCAAACGGGGGAAGCTCGCAGCAATGATTGGGCCCGCGCAGGAAGAAGTGGACCTCAAGAGGGTGTTTGCGAGGATGGATGAGATCCGGAAGCGCTCGAAAAAGCCCAAGAAGGTAAGCGTAAAGAATTTGATCGAAGAAGGAAGAGTGTGAGCCACTTCGTCCTGGATGCTTCCGTGGCGCTCGCCTGGGTTCTTGATAATCCCGTGCCAGTGTATTCGCTGGAAGTGCGGCAGGAGATGTTCAGGGGCAAGCGCGGATTGGTACCTGCGTGGTGGCATCTGGAAATTGCCAATGGCTTGGCCACGGCGGAGCGACGCCGGGACCTCAGTGCGGCCGATGCTGAAGATGCCCTTGATCAGATTCTGCTGATGGCAGCGAGCAAAGTAGATACGCAGGTGGATTTGGTTCCTGCGCGCGATGCGCACGCCAACGCGCGGGCCTTTCAGTTGACAGCGTATGACGCAGTATATCTGGAGTTGGCGCGGCAGGAGGGGTTGCCTCTGGCGACGCTGGACAAAGGGTTGCGCGCGGCAGCGGCGAAGGCGGGGGTGGCGCTGTTGAAGCGAATTGAATGATCGCGGGAGAGTTAGCTGCAGGAGAAGAACAGAAAACAGAAGAAATCCCAGGCTAGACTAGGCTAAACCAGGCTAAACCTGGTTTTGCACAGCGTCCACAGGGCTGAGGAAAAAGACACAAAATAATTAATACGGGGGCTTGACGAATAAAGGAAAGCTGGTATAGTTACAAATGGCCCGGGGTTCTACGAACCGCCGGGTGTGGGCAGGGGCATCACAGTCGGGTCGAAGTAAGTCTTCCAGAGCGTAAGATCAAGCGAAGGCAAGAAGTAGATCCTATAGTGAGGTTCTTTACGAGCACGGGCTAGAAAGAAGTCGAGCATCGCGTGGAGCCACCTAAAGTGCGGGTGGCTGTACCCGGCGCTCGACGCCGGGTTTTTTATTTTGCGGCAGTGATTAGCGGCTAGTGACGAGTGGTGAGTTTCCGCAAGGGAATTCCGAAGCAAGTCGCAAAGCTCTTAAACACGAAAGCAAAAACTCAGCGGAAGCTGAGGTAAGCAGAGCTGGAAGGCCAGGCCGCGCGACGCGGCCCGATAAGTCCCACCAGACAAGCCCCGAGCCAATTTATTTGGCGTGACCGCAAAGCGGTCAAGTTTCTAAGCACGGCCGTAAGACGGCCGACCGGGACATTCCGAGGGACTCGGAATAAACGTTCTTTGACAACAGAAAGGCTGGCAAGTCCACGCCGATAACCCTGTGTCCCGATTACGGTCGGGCGGGGTGCCATGGTGTGGATTACTTACAAGTTTGCTCGAGTCGAGCAAAACTGTGGAAGAAAAGGCGGCTTATTCAATCATTTGAGGATCGTAGAGACGAAAGCCTGCAGCCGATACCTGGGTGACTTTAATCGAGTCACGCAGCCTTCCTTGCGACCCATGCCCGGGTTGCCTGGAAGTTCGCATGCGAGGATGTATGGAGCTATGAAAGTCAAAACGTCGAAGATCGAAAAAAGAACCGGGGTAAACAACCCGATCTATAAAACGAACAACGACGGCTTGAGTAAGTTTTATGATTAAGCTACTAAGGGCGTACGGTGGATGCCTTGGCGCCAGAAGGCGAAGAAGGACGTGGCAAGCTGCGATAAGCCTCGGGGAGCCGCAAGCAGGCTTTGATCCGAGGATTTCCGAATGGGGAAACCCGGCGAGATGAACT
>QHZB01000238.1 GCA_003224525.1 Acidobacteriota bacterium
AGTCGCCCTGAAAAAGTCCAATCGCCTTCAAAGGAATCCAGAATCGCAAGAGCACTACGATCAGGAGCGAGGCCGCGGCAAATTCCAGAAAGAGTCGTGGCACACCGATCGCCGTGCCCGTCGCGGCGATTTCCTCGCTGCCGCTCTTTCCGGCCGCCTCCCGGAGGAACGGCCCCGCGATCAACAGGAGGCCGATGAAGCCAATGAGTGCGCCAGCGAGCGGGCGGTGAGAGGGCAACGCTCGAGCGGGAGGTAAATGCAGGATTTGCGCCGACCATTCCTGCGAAGCTCGCACCACGGAACGGTTGAA
>QHZB01000239.1 GCA_003224525.1 Acidobacteriota bacterium
AGCGCCTCACCGCACTGTTCCGCGCGCGCGGGAGAAAACAGCCCCGGCGTGCGTCCGTGTCCCGGTAAATCCGGAAGGTAAACGCGCAGCCCCTGCTCGGCAAAGCCATGCGCGAGGTACGACATGATTTTCTTGTTGGCAGAGATTCCGTGGAAAAGCAAAACCGATCCTTGCGAGCCTCCCTCTTGCTTTTCCACGATCGTGGTTTCAAGCCGGCAGCCCCCCGCGTCGATGAGAAATGTCCGCTCACGATAAGGCGTAGGGAGTGCAAACCAGAGTCCTGCGGCGCAGAGCAGAACTCCCGCAATGGCTCGTACGATCTGGCGTGATTTCATCGTGAGCCGGCGGGCCGCGGGCGCCGGACCTCCTGCGCGTGATAAACTAGTTTTTTAACGGATATCACTTTGGTTTTTTCCGGCCCGCATGGAGACCCTTTGAATTTGGCAGTCCTGACACTCGAGGAAGCGATTCTGCGGTTTGGCCGCAAGAAACGCAACGGCCGCCGCGTCGTCTTCACCAACGGCTGCTTTGACCTCCTTCATCCCGGGCACATTCGTGGCCTGGAACTGGCGCGCGCGTTGGGAGATGTGCTCATCGTTGGACTGAACAGCGACGCGAGTGTACGTCAGTTGAAAGGCGAAGGTCGCCCAGTTATTTCAGCACTCGAACGCGCGGAAATTCTCGCGGCCTTGGAATCTGTCGACGCTGTGGTGATCTTCGATAATCTCACGCCACGCGAAGCGATCGCCGGTTTGCTTCCGGATGTCCTGGTGAAGGGTGGCGATTGGCCCGGCGACCGGATCGTGGGCCGCGAGGAAGTGGAAGCCGCCGGCGGGCGCGTCGTCTCCATTCCCGTCGTACCCGGCTATTCGACAACCGCCATTCTGCAGAAAATACGCCAAGGGGCGCGCGCCTCTCGCGCGGAATCCTGATCAACCACGCATGATACTTCCAGCCGTCCGCGAGAGATTGGAGGCCGTCCTTCGCCATGCGGCGATGGAGGGAGCGCTGGCCGCTTTGCGGTCCGGCGCGAGTCATATCTCGATCACCGGCCTGCACGATGTCGCGAAGGCTCTCGTGGCGTCCTATTTGACGCGCGAATTACGGCGCCCGGCTTTTTTTGTGACGGATTCCAATCGCCGCGCCGAAGCGCTCGCGGAAACGCTGCGATTCTTCAGCGGCATCTTTCCAGGAGCAGTGGGCGGCGTCGCGACGCTCCCGGCCTTCGACAGGCTTCCCTGGGAATCGCAAAGCCCGCACGCGGACATTCTCGAACGGCGCGCTGCTACGCTCTTTCGCGTCGCGGATGGACAGATTTCCCTGGTGATCGCCCCCATTGCCGCGGCGCTTTGGCGCTATCAGGATCCGGCAGCGTATCTCTATCTCACCCGGACTCTGGCAAAAGACACAGAGATTCCCCACGAAGAATTGATTACCCATCTAGGTTCCGTGGGCTACACGCGAACCGAAATGGTGGAGCTGCCGGGACAATTCGCCGTGCGCGGCGGCATCATCGACGTGTTCTCCCCGGAAGCCGCCCGCCCTGTGCGCATTGAATTGCTCGGCGACAGCGTTGAATCGGTGCGCGAATTCGACGCGCGCACGCAGCGGTCGATTGCGCCGGTCGTGCGCACGACGCTCCTGCCTTTGACGGAGTGGTCCGTGCCGGCGCCAGAAAAAGCAAATCTGCACGATGCCGTCTGGGAGACGCCCTCGTTCTTTGGGCCAACCGGCGAACCAGGGCTGGGCACGCTCTTTGAGCTGGCAGAAAGTTCGCTGCGGCCGATCGTGTTCCTCGATGAGCCGCAAACTCTGCGTGAAGCCGCGACGAAGCATCTCGCGGCTGCGACGGAAAATTACGAGCGTCACGGGCGCGCCAACTCACCGGCCGCCTCTCACTACTTCTGGTCCGAAGAGGAGTTTGTGGCGGCGCTGGAAAAATCGTCGCAAATTCATATCGAGCAGCTCGCGCTGGGTATCGGTTCCACGCCGCAGTTCGAGCTTTCCTCACGGCCCAGCGCGCGTTTTCACGGCAATGTCGTTGCCTGCATGGGAGACGTGAAGTCCCAGCTCGCTTCCGGCGGAACGGTTTTCCTGACGGCCGCAAGCACCGGAGAGATCGAACGCTTTGCGGACATCTGCCGCGAGTATGAAGTGCCCTACGTGCTCGGCGAATCGGAAGACGCCGCCGCCGGCTTCACGGCAGAGGCCGCGCACGAATCCGCCGCCATGTTGCTGATCCGCGCGCCCTTCGCGGAAGGCGTTACGTTTCCCGGTGCTCGGCTTACGCTCTTCGGCCACGCCGATCTTTTCGACGTCACACCCACAGTCGAGCGGCCCAGTCGCAAGATTCGCACTTCCGGTTTCTTCGGCGATTTTGCCGAGTTGAAGCCTGGCGACTATGTGGTCCATGTCGATCACGGCATCGGGCAGTTCGAGGGGCTTCGCCAGATCGAATCCGGCGGACACAGCGGCGAGTTCATGCTGCTGAGGTACGCTGACGATGCACGCCTCTACGTTCCCCTGGAACGCATGGACCTCGTTCAGAATTACCGCGTCCTCGAAGGCACCCATCCGCCGCTCGACAAACTCGGCGGCACGGTCTGGAACTCGCGCAAGACGCGCGCCCGCAAATCCGTCGAAGACATGGCCGACCAGCTTCTGGCGCTTTACGCGCAGCGCAAGACGACAGTAGGCTTTGCATTTTCACCGGACGGCAATTTCCAGCGCGAATTCGAGGATGCCTTCGAATTCGAGGAAACCACCGACCAGATCACCGCCATCCGCGACATCAAATGCGACATGGAACGCGCCGAGCCGATGGACCGCCTCCTGTGCGGCGACGTCGGCTACGGCAAAACAGAGGTCGCCATGCGCGCGGCGTTCAAAACCGTGATGGACAACAAGCAGGTGGCTATTCTCGCGCCGACCACCGTGCTCACCTTCCAGCATTTCGAAACGTTCAAGAAAAGATTCGCCGCCTTCCCCGCGCGCATCGAAATGCTCAGCCGCTTCCGCAGCGCCGCGGAGCAGAAAAAAATTCTCGCCGATTTGGAAGCGGGCAAGGTGGACGTGGTCATCGGCACCCACCGGCTGCTTTCGAAAGATGTGAAATTTGCCGACCTCGGTCTTCTCGTCGTAGATGAAGAACAGCGCTTCGGCGTTGCCCACAAAGAGCGACTCAAGGAAATGCGCAAAAACGTGGACGCGCTCGCCCTCTCTGCGACGCCTATTCCGCGCACGCTGCACATGTCCCTTGTTGGCCTTCGCGACATGTCCGTCATCGAAACGCCTCCGCGCGACCGCTTGGCCATTCAAACTGTCGTCGCCCCCTTTCAGGAAGAGCTGCTGCAGAGCGCCATCGAAACCGAACTTGCCCGTGACGGCCAGGTCTTCTTCATTCACAACCGCGTCGAATCGATTTATTCGCTCGGAGCCATGGTGGCCAAGCTTGTCCCCAAGGCTCGGGTGGTCGTGGCCCACGGTCAGATGGCCGAAAAAGAACTCGAAAGCGTGATGTTGAAATTCATCCGCGATGAAGCGGACGTGCTGGTGGCGACGACCATCGTCGAGAACGGACTGGACATCCCGCGCGCCAACACCATTTTGATCAACCGCGCCGACCGCTTGGGGCTGGCGGAGCTCTACCAGTTGCGCGGCCGCGTCGGACGTTCCGCCCAGCGCGCCTACGCCTATCTGCTTGTCCCGCCGGACACCTCGCTCTCCGACATCGCCCGCAAACGCCTCGCCGCCATGAAGGAATTCAGCGAACTGGGTGCCGGATTCCGCATTGCCGCACTCGATCTCGAGCTTCGCGGCGCCGGCAACATGCTCGGCCGCCAGCAACACGGCCACATCGAAGCGATCGGCTTCGATATGTATTGCCAGATGCTGGAGCGCGCCGTTTCCAAGCTGAAGGGCGAAGAAGTCGCCCCGGACTTGCGCACCACGCTCAGCCTGGGCTTTGACGTGCGCATCCCTCAGGACTACATCCCTAGCGAAAATCTTCGCCTGCGCACCTACAAACGCATCTCCTCGATCGCTTCCGAAGAAGACCAACTGGACGTCCGCAAAGAACTCGAGGACCGTTTCGGCACGCCGCCTTCCTCCGTAGAAAACCTTTTGGAGTACGCCGCCCTCAAATCCATGTGTGAGCGACTGCGGATCTCCGCCGTAGAGCGCCAGGGGACCCGCATCGCGGTAAGGTTCCATCCCGAGACAATGCTAGACCCGGCCAAACTGGTCTCCGTGGTACGCTCTCGTACAGGCATCAAACTCGACCCCGGCGGCGTGCTCTGGATGGAAGTCAAACGGGGAGAATCGATCCCCGCTGCTTTGAGAAACGTATTGCTCGGCCTTCAGGGGCAGGGCTAAACTTTAGAGGTGAGGGAATTGATGCGAAAACTTGCTGTAATCGCGGCGCTCTGCGCCGCCTTGCCGATCGCGGCGCAGGACAAGCCGCAGGGCACTCAGCCGAAACCAGTGGCGGGTCCCGCTCTTGAGAAGCCGGGGATGGCCGCGCCCGACGCAAAATCCGAAAAGCCCGCGAAACCCGCCGCTCCGAAAACGGCTAATCCGGATAGCGGAAAAACCGTCGAGGAGATTATTGCGCGCGTCAACAATGAAATCATTACGCGCTCGGAGTACGACAAGGCGCGCCAGAGCGCCGCAGAAGAAGCCAAGTCCGAATGCCAGAACCGCTGCACGCCGGAACAGTTGCAGATCGCCATCGAGGACGGCCAGAAAAACACTCTGCGGACCCTCGTTGACCAATCCCTCCTGGTGCAGCGTGCCAAGGACATGGGCGTGAGCGTCGAACCGGAGCTCATCAAGAAGCTCGATGCCATCCGCACCGAAAACAAGCTCGCCAGCATGGAGGAGCTTGAAAAGGCGGTTTCCGGACAGGGAATGAACTGGGAGGATTTCAAAAACAACATTCGCAGCACTCTGCTGACGCAGCGCGTGATCAGCAGCGAGGTTGGTTCGCACATCACCATCAGCGATGAGGAAGTGACGAAGTATTACGAAGCGCACAAAACCGAATTCGTCCGCCCGGAACAGGTGGCGCTGCGGGAAATCGTGGTTAGCACCGAAGGAAAGAAGCCGGAAGATCTCCCCGACCTGAAAAAGAAGGCGGAGACCGCGCTCAAGCGCGTCCAGGACGGCGAGGACTTCGGCGAAATCGCCAAGCGGCTCTCCGATGGCAGCACCAAGAACCAGGGCGGCTTTCTCGGCATCTATAAGCGCGGAGAACTTTCCAAGGAACTCGAGGACAAGGTCTTCAAAATGAAGCGCAAGGAGCTGACCGAAGTCATGGAAACCAAGCAAGGCTTCCTGGTTCTCGAGGTCCTGGAGCACTACGACGAAGGAGAACAGTCACTCGCCAAAGTCAAAAATGAAATCATGGACAAGCTCTACGGCGGACGCATGGAACCCGCGATGCGCGAGTATCTCAAGACCCTGCGCGAGCAGAGCTACG
The DNA here is from genome assembly GCA_003224525.1 of Acidobacteriota bacterium. GTDB lineage: Bacteria > Acidobacteriota > Terriglobia > Acidiferrales > UBA7541 > Acidiferrum. The sequence goes on from QHZB01000239.1 coordinate 5,480, forward strand.
TGGTGATCAAGCCCGGATTTCAGGACATCGCCGGCGGCGGAGGCTCCGAGATTCAGGAAGTGAGCGCCACGCCGGAAGTCAGCAAAGCCAAGAAAGGCCACAAGAAATTCCTTTTGTTTGGCAAGAAGTCAGGATCGGTATCGGGAACATGAAGACGCCGTTTGTCACCGATCTCAACTCCGAACAAAGCATCACTACGTTTTTCCTCGTTCGCGAAAAGGAGATTCGCAGCACCCGCGAAGGCAAGCCTTACTTGCGCCTCGAACTCGGCGACCGCAGCGGCACCATCGAAGCGCGCATGTGGGATCAATTCGACGTTGCCGTGAAGGATATCGGCCGCGACGATTTCGTCAAGGTAAGCGCGCGCGTCGAGATTTACCGTAACAAGCCGCAGCTTGCCCTTCAGCAGCTTCGACTCGCAAAACCCGAGGAGGTTGACCTGGCCGATTTTCTTCCCCACACCAAGGAGGACGTGGGAAAGCTGTACGCGCAGTTGCTGGAATATGCGGGCTCGATCAGGAATTCCTGGCTCAAGAAGTTGGTGACCGGAATCATTTCAGACCCTGGGATCGCGGCGAAGTACAAACGCGCTCCCGCGGCAAAGGTCATGCACCACGCCTATCTCGGCGGCTTGCTCGAGCACGTCATCGGCTTGTGTGGCCTCGCGAAGCAAATCGCCGCTCACTATCCGGAGCTCGACGTGGATTTGCTGCTGACCGCCGCGATTTTGCACGACGTTGGGAAGCTCGAAGAACTGTGCTACGAGCGCGCCATCGGCTACACCGTCGAAGGCCAGCTCCTCGGCCACATCATGATGGAATTCGAAACCGTCTCCAAGGCGATGGGTGCCATCGAGGGTTTCCCGGCCAACTTAAAGACCGTCGTCCAGCATCTCCTCATCAGCCATCATGGCCAATACGAATTCGGCTCCCCCAAGCTCCCCATGATCCGCGAAGCCATGGCCTTCCACTACATGGACGACCTCGATTCCAAGCTCGCCGCCGTGCGCGCAGCGCTCGCCGTCGAGTCCGGCGAACCCGAGTGGTCCGCCTACAGCGGCGCCCTCGGCCGCAAATTCCTCCGCCTCGATGAATTCCTGAAGCCGCCTGCCGGCACTCCCGCCGACCCCCAATAGTAAGTTCTTCCGACAATGAAATATTTCACCAAAGAATTTATCAAGGCGGATAACGAATCCGCTTTCAGTAAGGCCCGGCGCCAGGCGATTGATCGTAAATTTGATCGTAATTGCAAAGCGTACAGGAGACAGCTGGCCAGACTTGAGTCGCGTATTTCGAAGCAAGCCTGGAATTTCTTTTACTTCGGATTTGCCCGATGGGGATTGCACGACGCGAGACTGATCTCTTTTACTGCGGGAGACGGGCTTGATTACCAGGCGAATGGCAAGCAACCGTTCCGAATCAACAAGCAGAAAGCGAAGGTCCGGATACAGATACTGAACCATGATCAGAATCTTTTCTGCACTTTCAACTGCAGCGGCATCCGCAAGGCTGTTTTTGACTTTCCCTCGGAGGATCCTCTTTGGAACGCTAATCAAGTCGATAATGTACATAGCTATGAACTCACTCAAGCCAGTAAACATTTCATGTGTTTGGAGTTTTTGTTTACATCGGGCGCAACGATTCTGGTTGAGTTCGCTCAGCTGAGGTTTGATCGGACACGGATCCACAGGAGCTACGCCACACAAGCAATGTATTCTTAGGTCTTCTGTCTTGCGTCCTGGCCTAGCCAGCTACTACACTGAATCCAGGTTCCCATGATTCCCACATCCTTCCAAATTCGCGACCTGACCATCCGCCCCGCCGCAGTCCTGGCCCCCATGGCGGGCGTGACGGACACGCTCTTCCGCCGCGTCATTCGCGGCCTCGGCGGCTGCGGCTTGCTGATGACGGAGTTCACCAGCTCCGAAGGCGTCACGCGCAGCGCGAGAAAAACTCTGCGCTATCTTTATTTCCAGGAAGACGAACACCCCATCACCGCGCAGCTTTTCGGCGCGAATCCGGCCGTCATGGCCGAAGCCGCAAAAATGGTCGAAGACCTCGGGTATGACGCCGTGGACATCAACCTTGGCTGCCCCGCCAAAAAAGTCGTGAAGTGCGGCGGCTCCGGTTTACTCCGCGATCTCCCGCTCCTCGAAGATATTTTCAAAGCCGTACGCGCCGCCGTCAAAATCCCTCTCACCATCAAGCTGCGCGCCGGTTGGGACGAAAATTCCATCGTTGCCGTCGACGTCGCGAAAATGGCGGAGAGCCTTGGCGTCGAAAGCGTCGCCGTCCATCCGCGCACGCGCACGCAGGGCTACGCCGGCGCCGCGGACTGGAACATCATCGCCGCCGTCAAGCAAGCGGTGAAAATCCCCGTCATCGGCAACGGCGACATCAACAAGCCTGAGGACGCCGCGCGCATGGTCCGCGAAACCGGGTGCGACGCCGTCATGATCGGCCGCGCCGCCGCCACCAATCCGTGGATTTTTTCGCAGATGCAACAACACGCAGAAACTGGCTGTTACGACACGCCCACCGATGCCGTCCGCTACCGTTTACTGATGGACTACTATAGGCAAATTAATGCCGCCAACCTGCCCGATGGTGTAGGCAAAATGAAACAGTTTGCTTGCTGGTTTACTCATGGTGTGGGGAACGGCAGCGAACTTCGTGGAATTGTACATGCAGCGCGCACGCCCGCGGAGATCCTCGAGAGTGTAGAACGTTTCTTCGAGGGCCGAGTCACCGCGCAGCAAGAATCTGACCCCGACCCGGTCGAGGTCACCAGAATTGTTGACCGCTCTGCGGTCACCAGAATTGTTGACCGCTCTGCGGTCACCAGAATTGAGGACTCAGCCCATGGTCGCTCCCAGCACCACGGCATCGAGGCAACGCTCGGAACGTAGAATCGCCGTCCGCCTGCCGCTCAAAGTCCGGGGGCGCGACGCCCGTGGGTTCCCCTTCGAAGAAGATACCGCCAGCGAAAATCTTTGCCGCAATGGAGCCGCCTTCGTGACGCGTTTCGACGTTGCCATCGGCTCCGACCTCGAAATCCACATCCCCTTTTCGCAATACGCCTCGCGCCGCCCCGGCAGCTCGGCGCTCTCCCGTAGCGCTGACGCGGACTTCTCCACCCAGGGCCGCGTCGTGCACGTCGTCGAGGCCCAGTCCGAAGGCGAAAAGCTCGTCGGCGTCCAATTCACAGGCCCCCGCTTCCAGCGCGTCTTCCGCTCCGAATCCCCCGCCTGACTTCTTCCGTTTGTAGTGGCGGGTCTTTAGCCCCGTCCTTTTCTCCTCCGTTGTTAGCGCCCCAAATGCGTAGCGATAAACCAGCTATTGCCCCACGCATCTTTCACTCCCGCCGCCCGGTCCCCATACGGCTTATCCTGCGGCGTCTCAATTGACGTCGCCCCCGCCCGCAGCGCCTGCGCGTACACCGCGTCCCTGTCCGGCACGTAAACATGCAGGTGGCAAGGCATCGGCTGGAACTCGCCGTGAGCTTCGTCGATCTCCAGCGTCGCATTGCCGATGCGGATGGTCGCATGCAGCACCGCGCCCTCAGATGATTTGTGCACGCCCATGGCCTCGGCCCCGAACGCTGCCTCCAGGAACGGAATCATCTTGTGCGCCTCGCGCAGGTGCAAATATGGCTGCACCGAGCGCAGCCCCTCCGGCCTCGGCGTCCATCCACGGGGCTTAGCGATGTACCAGTGATTGCCGAAGGGGTCTTTGACAGCGCCCCAGCGGTCGCCTGAGGGATGGTCGTCGGTCGGCGCGTAGAAGGAGGTGGCGCCGGCTTGCAGGGTACGAGCGTACGCGGCGTCAGGGTCGTCCACATAGAGGTGGACCGCTGCGGGCGCGGTCGGATACTGCTCGTTCCCGTCGCTCACTTCGATAGCGCCGTTGCCCACGGCTACCTCCGCGTGCATGATCGAGCTGTCTGGCGCCGGCATCCTCATCCGCTCCACACCCTCGAAAGCCGTCTTTAAGAACTCGATGAACTGCGCCGCGGGCCGCACGATGATGTACGGCGTGATCGACGTCAATCCCGGTCGCTGGTAATGAACCGCCCCGGCCTGTGCCTTCCCCGTCCTTGCTGGTGGTGCTGCTGCTCCTTCGCTCATGATTGCTCTCCTTTGCAAATCGGACTTGAGTGTTGCTCGAAACTCTTCGCGCGGAAGCTCGCGCAATTCCTGCGCAACACGCATCAGGGCCGCGAGGTTGCGGTCTGGCGCTTCCTCGGGGCGAGGCCGCAGCGACACTAGCATCGCCTGCAGCACCTCATCAAGCTGCTCTGCGAGGGAGCGTTTAGCCATGGCCGCCCGCCATCTGCGCCCGTAAATTTTGCACCGCGCGCAATTGCAGTTGCTTGATCGCGCCCGGGGCCTTGCCTAGCCGCTGCGCGATTTCCCGAATGCTTCGCTGTTCTACAAATCGCTCGTACACCACCTGCTTCTGAACCTCCGGAAGCTGCCCCACCAGCCGGAACAACTGCGCGCGATGCTCAATCGCTCGTATCTCGGAGGCTTGCAGATCGAGATCAGCGGCGGGCTCTGGCGGATCGTCCGGGGCAGGGAACTCCCGCGCGGCGCGTTTGAATTGGTCCGCGATGGCGTTCGCCGCAATCCGCAACAGCCACGCCGCAAACGGCACTCCGCGCCACTCATAACCCGGCAAGTTCGCCAGCGCTCTGTGAAACACTTCGGAAGTCAGCTGCTCAGCGGTAGCCCGGTTCCGCACACGGGTAGCAACAAACGCGTAGACCCGCTCGAACTGCAGCTCGTACAGAGCATCGAATTTCGCCGGATCACTCTGCGCGGCCTCCACGAGGACCCGCTCCTGGGAACTGTCCTTTGATGACACAAACGACGAGAATTCCATTTTCAATGCAGCGGCCCTCGGCGCTTCCCTGACGGTGTCCCTGGTTCTCGCGGCTGTCGCGTTTCCGCAGAACCCTCCCGCGCAAGGTTCCGGTGGTGACGAAGAGTCGAGACTCCCCGGCACATGGCGAGGCGATTCTCTCTGCGCGGAGAAAGGGACCTCCTGCCATGACGAGATAGCCGTCTACCGAATCGCCAGCATTCCCGGCAAGCGCGGCTATCTCATGGTCACCGGCGGAAAAGTTGTCGATGGAAAGGAAATCGTAGTGGGAACTGGCGAGTGGCGCTACGACACCGCGAAGCACACACTCACGGTTGAGCTTCCAAGAGGAGTCATCACACTGAAGGTTGATGGCGACAAGCTCGAGGATGTCTTTATTCTTCCCGACAAGACCGTTCTCCGCCGCATCACCCTTAAGAAATCAGGCTGACCTTGCCCGCGGTTTTGTTGCTATCTCCAGGAACATGGGAAGCCTCCCCGATTTTTCCGGTACCAACTAATTTAACTCTTTTCGCTCATTTCTTCCCCGCGGGTGCTAACTATTTCGTCATAAGCCGCCCGCCGCGTGAGGCCGCGCTCCTTAGCGGCCAGCTTCAGCGCTTCCTTGCGGTCGAGCTTGGCCTGGCGGATGAGCTCCTCGACGCGGTCGGCGAGGCTTTGCGTGGAATTGGCCTGGGTGCGCGCGTCGGCGGGGGCCTCCGGGCCGATCAAGAGCGTGATTTCGCCGCGAGCGGGGCGTTCCTCGAGAGACGTGGAGAGTTCGGAGAGTTTGCCGCGGCGAAACTCTTCGTGCAGCTTCGTCACTTCGCGCGCTATGCAGGCGCTGCGATTGCCCAGCACTTCGCGGGCGTCGGCAACACACCCCGCGACCCGGTGCGGAGCTTCGTAAAGGATGATCGTGCGGTCCTCGATGCGCAGGTGTTCAAGGGCGCGCCGCCGTTCGCCACTTCGCGCGGGCAAAAATCCGACAAACAGAAATTCCTCGTTGGGCAGCCCCGAAGCTGAAAGCGAAGCCAGCAACGCCGACGGCCCGGGAATCGGCACCACAGGAATTTGATGCCGCAGGCAAAGCGTCACGAGACGGTGGCCTGGATCCGAAACCAGCGGCATTCCCGCGTCGCTTACCAGCGCGATCTTCGCGCCTTGCTCCAGCGCTACGAGCAGTTCCGGCGCGCGGGTCAACTCATTGTGCTCGTGATAGCTGACGAGCGGCTTGTGAATGTCGTAGTGAGTCAGGAGCTTAAGCGTATGGCGCGTGTCCTCGCAGGCGATTCGATCGACTTCCTTCAGGATGCGCAGCGCCCGCAGCGTGATGTCTTCGAGATTGCCGATCGGCGTACCGACAAGGTAAAGACAGCCCCCGTCTGCCGGATTCACAGCGTCAGCCGCATTCGCGGCATTAGTCGCCTTGGGGGGAGGAGTCTTCGCACTCATGCTCACGAGTCTAGCACGCGTTCCGGGCACGCTACTCGCGCTCGCGCGCAAGAGCAATGCTATACTTTAAGTTTTGAGCACCACATTGGAGGAGCGTCAGTGCCCCTGTACGAGTACAAATGCTTGAAGTGCGGCCGCAACACGGAAAAAATTGAAAACGTCTCCGGCCGGCACTTGAAAAAATGCCCCCACTGCGGCGGAAAAGTCGAATCGGTGATCACCGCGCCGTCGATTCAATTCAAAGGCGCAGGTTGGTACGTGACGGACTATGGTGGAAAAAAGTCCACTGGCGGCGACGGCGACAACAAAGCAGACAAGCCCGCCGCAGAAACAAAAGAAGCCGGGAACAAAGAGAAAGATTCGGCGAGCACGGAATCGGCGAGCAAGGAAGCGGCTTCCAAAGATACGAAAGAGAGCAAAGAAAAAAAGTCCGCGAAGAAAAAGTAGCAGTTCTGAACGAGGTCCTTCATTTAGAGTTTGAGAGTTTTCAAGTAACTGCGAAACGCGGCGCCGAATTCAGGATTCTGCAAAGCGATTTCAACGGTTGCTTTTAGAAAGCCGAGCTTGTCGCCCGCATCATAGGAAATGCCTTCGTAAATGTAAGCCCAGAGACCTTGCTCCTTGGCGAGAATGCGCAGCGCATCGGTAAGCTGAATTTCATTTCCCGCGCCGGCTTTCGTGCGAGCCAGGCAATCGAAAATCGCGGGCGGTAAAACGTAACGGCCGGTGATTCCCAGGTTCGATGGCGCGTTTTCCGGTTTGGGCTTTTCGACAAGGTCGCGAATGCGCAGCAATCGTTCGCCGAAAGGCGGCTGGGGAGCGGGTTCGCCATCCACGATGCCGTAGAGATTTGTTTTGTCTTTGGGGATTTCTTCCACGGCTATGGCGCCGACGCCGGTAGATTCATAGACCTTGATGAGTTGTTTGGTGGCGGGATTCGGGCCGGGAATTAATACGTCGCCGAGCAAGACGGCGAACGGTTCATCGCCAACCAGATCGCGCGCGGCGAGCACGGCGTGGCCGAGCCCAAGTGGCTCTTTCTGCCGCGTGTAGCTCACCTGCACCATGTTGCTGATCTTTCGAACCATCTCCGCTTGGTCTTTTTTGCCTCTTTCTTCCAAAAAACGTTCGAGCGAGGGAGCGGAATCGAAGTGGTCTTCGATGGAATTTTTTCCTTTGCCGGTAACGATGATGATGTGCTCGATGCCGGAGGCGACGCACTCTTCCGCCACGTACTGAATCTGCGGCTTGTCGACGACGGTGAGCATCTCTTTCGGCTGCGCCTTGGTGGCGGGCAGAAATCGCGTGCCAAGCCCAGCGGCAGGGAGCACCGCCTTGCGGACTTTGTTGCGGCTGTTCGTGGGGCCGGCAGCACGCGCAGAGTTGGGTGTGGCGGAGGCGTTGTTGGTCATAGGCTCGGTTTCTTACACCCTCTAATTCTTGCACACTCAATAGGGTGGAGACCATTCTTCGATGCGGATTCGAATCCGTCAATGTTTTTTGCATTCGAACGGGCCCGTAGGGTTGCTTCCTGTGGAGTTGTCCGATGCGCGGGCGCGCTTGTGCTAGCATTGGTTGAGAGCAGGGAAATAATTCTCGCGGCAAAGGACCATGAGAATCCTGGGGATTGAATCTTCGTGCGATGAGACCGCGGCGGCGGTAGTCGTGGACGGGCGAGAGATTTTGTCGAGTGTCGTGGCTTCGCAGATCGAGATTCACCACAAGTATGGCGGGGTGGTGCCGGAGCTGGCGTCGCGGGAGCACTTGCGGCAGATCGTGCCGGTGGTGCGTGAGGCGATTGCGCAAGCGGGGATGGAGCTTTCGAATGTGGACGCGATTGGTGTGACGCAAGGGCCGGGGCTGGTGGGGGCACTGCTGGTCGGAATTACGTACGGAAAAACGGTGGCGCAGGCGCTGGGGAAGCCGCTCGTACCGGTGAATCATCTTGAGGGGCACGTGCATGCAGTTTTTCTGGAAGCGCACAAAGCGGGGCGGGCGGCGAGATTGCCGGCGGTGTGCTTGATCGTTTCGGGGGGGCACACGGTACTTTATGAAGTGAAGCCGGAAGATTCGAACGTGCAGGATTCGAATGCGCTCTTGCGCTACCGCAAAATGGGTCAGACGCGGGACGACGCCGCGGGGGAAGCATACGACAAAGTGGCGAAGCTGTTGGGCTTGGGGTATCCGGGAGGGCCGATTCTCGACCGCTTGGCGGCGGTTTCGAATGACGCACCTGCACCCGTGAAATTTGGTCCGACGAAAATGAAAGGGAACGCGCTGGACTTCAGCTTCAGCGGACTAAAAACGGCGATGCTGTATCACGTGCGTGAGCACAGCGAATACGCCGAAGAGATCCGCAGGCGCGAAGAGGCGCTTACACGAGGCAAAAGAAAATTCGAAGAATTGCTGCCGCTGTGCAGTCCGAAAACGCTGGCGCTGGTGCGGGAGTTTCAGCATGCGGTGGTGCGCGATCTGGTCGAACGCACGATGAGCGCCGCGGAAGAACTGGGCGTGGAAAGCGTGCTGGTTTCAGGCGGCGTTGCGGCGAACAGCCAGTTGCGCGTGACGTTCGAAGAGCGCTCGAAAGCCGCCGGCGTCGAGGTGTTTTTCCCGAGCCGGGCGCTTTCGACCGATAATGCTGCGATGATCGCGGCGGCGGCATATTCCCGCTTTCGCGCCGGCATTATCGCGGACTCAACCCTCAACGCCGATCCCAGCCTCGCCCTTGCTTGAATGATGGTTTTGTTTTCCGTTGATGGCTGTGCTCAGCACAGAGTTCACCGAGAACACATAGGAATCACGGCGAAGAGACAGGCACGAATGCCTGTCCCACTTAAGGCAGCGCGGCGTAAGGTATACTTTCGCGAATATGGCCACGGCGAGCGGCGGGGCGCGATTCGAATTTGCCAGCGATCAGTCGCTGCTAGTTTATTTTGATGAACTGAAGGAAACGGGCCGGGCCGAATCTGGACTACCGCAAGGCGAGAAGAGCCGGGCCCAAGCCCGTCCTCTACAGAGTCAGATCGCACTCCAAGCAAATGAAAAGGTCAGGAAGCTGCTTCGGTTGCTCGAGATGGATCCCATTGCGGGTGTCCGCAATGTTCATCCTGCGTATTGCTCGTTGCTGGTCAAATTCGATGGACTGCGGTTGCGACACGACGAAGTGGAAGCGGTTCTGCGGCGATATCTCGAGCGGCTTGAAGAGATAAAACTGCCTGAGCCGCGGCTGGTGGAAATCCCGGTGTGCTATGGCGGAGAGTTCGGTCCGGATTTGGCTGAGGTGTGCGCCATTCACGGAATGAGGCCCGCGCGGGTCGTCGAGCTGCATGCTTCGGCCGAGTATCTTGTTTATTTTTTAGGATTCGTGCCGGGATTCGCGTATTTGGGCGAATTGCCGGAAGCGCTGGTGACTCCGCGGCTTGCGGTGCCGCGGCGAAGGGTGCCGGCGGGCAGCGTGGGGATCGCGGGTAATCAGACCGGTGTGTATCCATTCGCCACACCCGGTGGGTGGAGATTGATCGGACGCACGCCTGTTGCGATGTTCCGAGATGAGCGGGCGGGTTTCAGCCTGCTGGCAATCGGAGATCGCGTGCGATTTGCGCCGATTTCGGCGGAGCGATTTGGGGAGTTGGAGAAAGAATGGGCGTGATTCAGGTGCAGGAGCCGGGGCTTTTCACGACCGTGCAGGATTTGGGGCGAGAAGGATTCGGGGCGATGGGCGTTTCGGCTTCCGGAGCGGCGGATGCGGTTTCGTTGCGGCTCGGAAATCGAATGGTCGGCAATCGTGAGGGAGCGGCGGGGTTGGAGATGACGTTGCTCGGCGGTACGATTACATTTCTGGAGAGAGCGCTGCTGGCACTGACTGGATCCGATTTTGGCGCGGCACTTGATGGGAAACCGGTTGAACTGTGGAGTTCGTTTGAGTCCAAGGCGGAGCAGACGCTGCGGCTGGGGCCGACGCGCACAGGAGCGCGGTGTTATTTGTGTGTTCAGGGCGGAATTGCGGTAGAACTTTTTTTGGGCAGCGCGTCAACACATATCCTCAGCGGGCTTGGCGGGCATGAAGGACGCGCATTGCGAAAAGGAGATGCGCTAAAGATTGGGGCGGAGGGCGGGGCAATTCACGAGCGCAGGCTGACGGCGCGGGCACTGAAGGAGCTGCAGCCTCGAAAAGTGTTGCGTGTTACGGAGGGTCCGCAGAGTGATTGGTTTCCGGAGTCGGCGCGGCGATTGTTTTATGAGAGCAGGTATCGTGTAGCGGAGGAGTCCAATCGCATGGGGATTCGATTGGAAGGCGCGATCGTTCCGGTGCTTTCGGGTGGGGAGATGATTTCCGAGGGTGTCTCGCTTGGCGCGATTCAAGTGCCGGAGGGAGGCAAGCCCATCATTCTTTTTGTTGAGCAGCAAACGACTGGGGGCTATCCGAAGATTGCCAATGTGATTTCCGCAGATCTTCATAGCCTGGGTCAGCTTCGCCCGCGGGATGAGATTCGATTCGAACGGGTGAATTGGGAGACGGCGAGAGCACTATTGAGAGAACAGGAAGACCTGATGGCATCGGAGGATTTGATTTCGGGATGAAAAGCGGCGGCTTAAGAATCGATTTGAATAGCGATATGGGCGAGTTGCCGGAGGCCATTGCGGACGGCACGCAGGAATCGCTGATGCCTTCGTTCACTTCGGTCAATATTGCTTGCGGGGGGCATGCGGGCGACGAACGAACCATGAAGACAACGATCGAGCAGGCGCTTCGCTGGAAGTTGGCCATCGGAGCGCATCCAGGTTATCCCGATCGCGCGAATTTCGGGCGTTTGGAATTAAAGCTTCCGGGCGAGGCAATCGCAGATACCGTATTCGAACAGGTTCGGGCGCTGGCCGGGATTGCGGCCGGCTTTGGCGCGCCGTTGGCACACGTCAAGCCGCACGGCGCGCTCTACAATCAGGCGGTGCGCAATCGCGAGATTGCCGAAGCGATTGCTGAAGGTGTCGGGCGATGGCGCCGCGACGTGGTTCTTGTGGGCTTGGCCGGATCACCGATGCTGGATGTTTTCCGCGGAGCAGGGTTCGCCGTGGCTGCGGAAGGGTTTGCCGACAGGCGGTATGAGCCCGGTGGAACTTTGCGCTCGCGGAAGTTTGAGAATGCGCTGATTCGCGATCCGGAAGAGGCGGGGCGGCAAGCGCTGGGCATGGTGGAACGAGGGGTGGTGATTGCGTGGGGCGGAATGGAAGTCTTGGTTGACGCACAGACGCTATGTATTCACGGCGACACTCCGGGGGCTCCGGAGATTGCGGCGACAGTGGCGCGGATTTTGCGCGAGGCGGGCGTAACGCTTGGTGCACTTTCGCGGCCCTGACGGCGAATCCGATTGCAGCTGCAGCTTGTGCGCAACGCTGCCGTGCAGGGGACGCGCTCGCGCCAGGAGGAAGAGAAAGAATTAACACAGACGCAGAGGACGCGGAGAAGTAAATGGCGAGGAAGGAAAGCAGGCTGGCAACTTGAGAGTGCCCGCCTAGGATCGGAACGCTTGCTCGAAAAAAGGGGCGCAGCATGCTGCGCCCCTACGGAGAAACTACTCGAATTTTTCGGTGAGGACGGGGAACTGGAGCTTGGCTTTGGCCAGGGACTTTACAACGGTGGCCTCGGCGTTTTCCGCGGTGGTGTTGCGCGACGTTGCCATTTCGCTGACGAGGAGGTACTTCGCGCGTTCGAGCATTTTCTTTTCGCGGAAGGAGAGAGGCTTGCTGCGGCTGAGAGAAACGAGACTCTTGAGGACGACGGCGACTTCGAGGAGGGCCCCGGTGCGCATGCGCTCGGAATTCTCTTTGAAGCGGTGCTTCCAGTCGTGATGAGAGTTGAGTTTGCCGGTTTCGAGGAAGCCAAGGACTTTGGTGGATTCTGCGGACCGAATAACGGAACGAAGGCCAACGGTCATGGCATTTGATTGCGGGACCATGACACGCAAGCCACTGGAAATAATGCGGATCATGAAGTAACGTTCGGTTCTGCCGTTTAAGACTCCGTAGCTGATCTGTTCAACAGTGCCTACACCGTGATTCGGGTAAACAACCTTGTCGCCGATCTTGTAGTCCATAGATTTGATTGTCCCCCCCCGGAGACGCATAAGGAATATATAACAATGTGTTGCAAGAGTCAAGATATATCCAGTGGAATCAGGAGGTTAGGGAAAATTAGGTATTAAATTGGCAGTAGAATTGCTTAGGGCGGCAGAGTTTGCATGCGCCGATTGATGGGAATAAGGAACAGACAATGCGGGAAATAGTCGATCGCTGATCTAGATTTCGTTTTTGTTGGGCGGCAACGACATGCTGAATTTGGGGGCTTCGCGGTGGAATGCGAGAGTACGGTAGAATGCGGATGTGATTGTACTAGCAATAGATACGTGTGATTCGAGGGGCAGCGTGGCGGCTCTGGGAGATGAAGCCATCTTGAAGGTTGTGGCCCATGAATCCCAGGAGGATTATTCCTCGTGGCTGCTTCCGGCGGTTCGAGAATGCCTGGAGGGTAGCGGGCTTCAGATGGAGCTTGTGGACGCTTACGCTGCCGCCGCGGGACCGGGGTCGTTTACCGGGGTGCGGGTGGGGCTGACGACGGTCAAAGCGTGGGCAGAAGTCTACGGAAAGAGGGTCGTGGCGGTGTCACGACTTGAAGCGCTGGCAACGGAAGCCTCAGAGGGAACAGCTTGGGTGGCGGCGTTTGTGAATGCGCAGCGCGATCAGGTATTCGGCGCCATGTATCAACGGAATGGGACGGGCTTGCGGCGGTTGGGAGACGAGATGGTGATCGCGCCGGGGAAATTTGTAGAAACAGCGGCAGAATTCGCAAAGGGTGAAAGTATTTCGTGGATTTCGACGGATGCGCAGTGCGTTGTTTCCGAAGAGGCGTGGAAAGCGCGAGAGATGCGCGGCGAAATTGTCGAGTGCGTTTCGAGCGTCCGCGCACCGATGATTGGGCGCATCGGATTGGCGTCATTGGCAGAAGGCCGGTTTACGGACGCGCTGGCTCTGGATGCGAATTACGTGCGACGGCCGGACGCGGAGATCTTCTGGAAGAGGGGCCCGGTGCATGGCCGCTGAAACGAAGCGCGCGCAGATGGGAGGAACGATCCGATCGTTTCTGCCCGCGGACGCCATGGCGGTGACGGAGATTTTGAGGGGCTCTCCTGAAGCCTCGCAATGGACTGAGTGGGGTTTGCAGGAGCTACTGGGCTGGCATGACGTTCTGGCGCTGGTCAGCGAAGGCG
>QHZB01000400.1 GCA_003224525.1 Acidobacteriota bacterium
CGGGATAGTGGGCGAACCCATATTTGCTGCTGCGCGGCGCGCCACAAGTCTCGCCGGAATGCGGAATCTACGACTTCTTGGCCGGGGCCGCGGCGGTCACCTTGTGAGCCGTCGCTTCTTGGACGACTGAAAACTCTCCGCCGTTCTGCGACATCTCCAGCTTGAACGTGTATTCGGTTTTGGATACTTCCTTAATGGTGACGCGCACACTGATCTTGGCGTCGCCCATCTTGGATTCGGCGGTCCAGTTCCAGGTGTCGCCGTTTACCGTGCCTTTCGAATCAATAGCGTCGCCCGTGCTGCTGAACTCATGGTAGGTATAAACCTTCTCGTTCGGGTCATATCCCATGAACGAGACGCCCTTCGCTGGCCCCATCGGTCCTGTGCCTTCCGAGTGGCACATGACAAAGAACCCGCCTGAATACCATTCGCACTTTTCCGTGCCCGTGACTTTGCCTCCGGGCATCGGGCCGAACGGCTTGGCCTCGCCCGTCATGTTCCACGTGCCGATGTTATAGGCGAGCCTCTTGACCTCTGGCCCTGGCTTCGGCGGGCCCTGAGGCGCCTGCGCCTGGATTGATATAGCAAGAAACATCGTGCAAACCGCGGGCAGTACAGTCATTCTCTTCACAATCGGCTCCTTATGAATCGGCCCCGCTGCGGGTGGTCGCATGGAAACTCATGTTCACGGCGCCGCGTGGCTTGCGACGATGATACATCCGGCCTCTAGATTTTCAACCGAGAATCGTTCTGACTTCGCGGTCTTGTCGTAGGGCAGCGCGTCCATTCGAGGGATTGTCCTCGCGCGCGCTTGCAAAGGTGCGGATTTGCGACCCGACACCAGGGGTGATGTAGACGGGTAGTCAGCGAGTCGGGAATCTGCATCACTGATGTCAGGACCAAACGGCGAAGTATGGAGCAATCCGGTCAATTCCCGGATGGCATTACGGAAATTATGTGATGGCCCTTCACGATCCGCCTGAGGAGAGTCTTACAGTAAGTACGCGCGAAATCCGTTTTCAGTGCTCGATTCGCCGTAAATGGCGTTTATCCCAACTTATCCCAATAAGCTGCCAACCGTGCCCAAGCCGTCCTGAGCGAGCCGAACGGCGTCTTTAGTTTTCAGCAACTTACCAGCGAGCCAGCGCGCAACCACTCGCCTTGAAAACCGTTAGACTCGAAAGGGTCTCGGGGGTTCGAATCCCTCCTCTCCGCCACGAGTTAAGTTCAATGAGAATCAGAATTACAAGCTATTTCCCAGGGATAAATGCTATCTCCAGCGGAATTAAGCGGAATTACATTAGTTGGAAATAGTGCGACGGTCTAGGAAACCGTTGTCTGAGTGCCCGTAGGACCGCGAACAGGATGGAGAGCGTCTGCCTCCCAAGCAAACGCTGCGGTTGAGTTCACTGGGATTCTTGGTGGCCTCTGCCGTGACAGTGCATCTTGATGTGGAAATTCAAGCACTTACGTGGAGCTCTATAATAAGGAACGCAAAGTATTGAGAAAACGCAGTAGGGTATTCGTATTGTCCCCGGATCGTTCCCGTGAATAACGCGTCGGTTCCGAAAACCAAATTGGTGGACGGATTGGCAACCGAGGCAGTTTGCACGACCGACGTCTGATTCCGGAGTGCCGTAGAAAATCGCCATCTTGTGGATTCGCTTTGCTCTTGGCTTTTGCTCGACAGCACGTTTCAGCTGTGTTCGCACTTTTTCTGAACTTGTTCCGAATCCGAGTGGCGTTCGAAGCTCAGATCGCCAGCCTTCAAGAGCCAAGAAGATGGCCCTGCATTACATGCCTGCACAGCATTTGATTGTCTCACTCTTGTCTTTTCGCAAACCGAGATGCCGCCGAACGGGTTTCGCTCAAGACCCTGCGTCAGGGCATCTTGAGATAAATGTTGCTGATGTTATGCTCGCGCAGCATGGCGTTGAACGCCGCCAGGTCTTTCCCTACCAACCGCTGAAAGTCCTGCGCCACTGTGTCGCCCCGCTGCTGCAACTCTCCCTGCACGGCGCTCTGCTGCGTGGTGGGCGGAAAATCCGCACTGGCATCGAGCTGGCTGAACAAGTAAAGCACCTTCTGCAGCAGCATCGGTGCCCAGCGGCAGTCGTCCTGCCCGCGGCCGGTGAGCTTGAGCTGCAGCAGAGTTCCCTCGATGCCCGCGAGCTTCTCGCCGAGGTCGTCCGCGGCTTTCTGCAGCGCTTTCGAAGCGTCGTCCGTGCCCAGCTCCTTCCGCAGCGCAACGAGCTGCGCGCGCAGCGACTCGATCTGGTTCGCCGTGGCGGACATGGCGTTCATCTCGTCGTACAGCGCAGTCTGCACCCGCGTCTGCGCCTGGATGTCGCTCTCCGAGCCAGCGGTATGCGGATCCTTGAGCACGGTCAGCTTCTGCGTGAATTTTGCTTCACCCAAAATGAGCGTGACCGTGTAGGTTCCCGGCGCCGCCAGCACCGCCAGACGCGACATGGCCGGAGGCTTGCGCCAGCCCTCCGGTCCAAACGGAACATCCGACGCGTAGAGCGGCGTGGTCCTCAGGTGAATTTGCGTGGTGCGCTCCGAGCGCAGGTCCCACCACACGCGGTTAATGCCCGCCTTGACTTCGCAAGGCGGCGGCTCGACATCACCATATTCCTCTTCCTCAGTGGGTTTCTTGGCCTCAGAGGCACCGGGTTTGGGCGCGCGGCATTCGATCTCCCGCACTTTCCTGCCGCTAGCGTCCGTGATGGTCAGCTTGGCTACGTCCTTCTCTCCCAGATTGGACTTGAGATAGAAATTAAGGGCCGCGCCGTACGGAGGATTTTTTCCCGTCGTGGGGTCGTACTCGATGGCCGCCGGCTGCGACACTTCCTTGAAGCGATACGCCTCGCGCGGCGCAAAGAGATGCGCCTTGGCCGCGCCGACCTCCGGCGTGAACTGTTCGAGCGCGGTAATGTCGTCCAAGATCCAGAATCCGCGCCCGTAAGTGGCCACTGCCAGATCGTGGAACCTCTCCTGAACGGTCAGCCAGTAGACCGGCGCGTGCGGCAGGCCGGACTGCAGCGGCTGCCAGTTCTTGCCGTCGTCAAAGGATACGTACAGCCCGCCCTCCGTGCCTAGATACAGGAGTCCCTTGCGCACGGGATCTTCGCGCACGCAGTGCGCATAGCTCAGCATGTTGTGCGGAATCCCGGCGGTAATCAACGTCCAGGTTTTTCCGTAGTCCGCGGTCTTGTAGACAAACGGGTCGCGAAAATTCACCTGATGGCCGTCAACCGTCAGGTAAGCCGTGCCCGCGTCGTGGCGCGAGGCTTCGATGTTGTCCACCGTGCCCCACTCGGGGAAGTTGGGAAGATTTTTCGTGACGTTGCTCCAGTTTTTTCCGCCGTCGCGCGTCACCTGCACCTGCCCGTCGTTGGTGCCCGCCCAGAGCAGCCCCGCTTCCTTCGGCGACTCCGTCAGCGCGAAAATCACGCCGGCATATTCCACGCCGATATTGTCGGGAGTGAGGCCTCCGGAAATCTGCTGGCGGCTCTTGTCGTTGCGCGTCAGGTCGGGACTGATGATCTGCCAGCTATTGCCGCCATCGCTGGTGACGTGCACAAACTGGCTGCCCACGTACACCTTGTTGTGGTCGTGCGGAGAAATGGCGATGGGAAACTCCCAGTTGAAGCGGTACTTCACATCTGCCGCCGGTGCGCCGGCCACATAGTCGGGCCACACCTCGACCTCGCGGTCCTGGTGCGTGCGCTCGTCGAAGCGGGTTACCGTCCCGCCGATGCTGCCCGATCCGGTGCCCGTGGACCAAATGATGTTGTTGTCCACCGGATCCGGCATGGCGAAGCCGCTCTCGCCTCCGGCCACCGGGTGCCACGCGCCGCGCGGGATGCTGTTGCCGGAGAAGCCGCCGAACTGCAGGCTGTTGCTGGGACCACGCCACGAGGGGCCGTCCTGCCGGTTGCCGTAAACGAAGTAGGGAATCTGGTCGTCCACAGTGACGTGATAGATCTGCGCGATGGGCAGGTTGACGTGGTTCCAGGTGTGCCCGCGATTGACGGAAATATTCACACCGCCATCGTTAACCACGGCCATACGATCCCCGTCGGTGGCATCGATCCACATCTCGTGATTGTCGCCGCCGGGATTGGAGGGCATCCTGGTGAGAGTGTGGCCGCCATCGAGCGTCCGCGAAAATGACGCGGAAAAGAAAAAAACTTCGTTCTCGTTGTCCGGGGCAATCTCCGTGCGCGTGTAGTAGTGCGTGCGCCCGCGGAGCTGGCGGTCGGAGTTGACCATCTCCCAATTCTCGCCGCCGTCGTCGGAACGCCACAGCTCGCCGAGCTGCCCGGGGCTGTTCGGCTGCGGGACGCCGTCGCCGGTTTCAATCTCCGCGTACACGCGGTTGGAATCCTTCTTGGCCACGCGCACGGCGATTCTGCCCACGGGAGAATGCGGCAGGCCATGCCCCTCCAGGCGCTTCCAGGTGACGCCGCCGTCGGTCGACCTGAACAAGCCGCTGCCGGGCCCGCCGCTGGTGCGGCCCCAGGTGTGAATCTCGATCTGCCACATGCCGGCAAAAAGGATTCGCGGATTGTTGGGATCCATTCCCATGTCCGAGCAGCCCGTGTTTTCGTCGACGAAAAGCACTTTGTCCCACGTTTTTCCGCCGTCGCTGGTGCGGAAGACGCCGCGCTCCGGCTGCGGCCCGTAAGCGTGGCCCAGCGCGCACGCGAGCACGACGTCCGGATTGCGCGGGTCGATCTCCACGCGGCCGATGCGGCCGGCCTTCTCCAATCCCATCAACGACCAGGTCTTCCCCGCGTCCATGGATTTGTAAATGCCTTGTCCCACGGAGATGTGGCTGCGGATGAACGATTCGCCGGTTCCCGCCCACACGATGTTCGGATCGCTCACCGCTACCGCCAGCGAACCGATGGACGCCACCGGTTCCGAGTCGAAGATAGGATCCCAGTGGATCCCGCCATCGGTGCTCTTGAATATGCCTCCGGAGGCCGCGCCCACATACCAGATGTTTGGTCTTCCCGGCACTCCGGCGACAGATGTGGCGCGGTTGCCTTCGGGGCCGATGTACCGATACTTGAGCTGGCCGTACACGTCAGGACTGATGGGAGGCTGCTGCGCCTGCAACAAACAAGGAGCAACCAGCAGCACAGCCACTGCGATCGCTACGACATATATCGCGACAACGTATCTCGCACGCTTCAACATGGTGAGCCTCTCCGATGGAAATGAAATTGGGATGCGCGGATGATACAAGTGGGGCAACAGCAGGTCAATGGCGGCGCGCGCTCATGGGAAATCCTCGCCGAGCCGATGACGATCCATTACGCTGCGGTCAATAAGGATGGTACGTGGCACGAGGTGGGTGACCGCATCTTACCCGGCAAGGAGCCTGTCTGCATTTTCCAGAAGAACCTCAAGCGCGTGCGGGACAGGGACTGGCCTGCGGCCGGCGCGATCAGCCCCAAGTGCTGCATCCGATGCAATACTTCGGCAGATGCCCAGGAATCCGACTTAACAGGAGCAATATGACTTCGCAGCCATATAGATCACGGATCCGATTGATCCAGTTCGCTTGACGTGGAAATAGGGGATGGTGCGGGGGCGGAAAGAATTGCTTGCCAATTCAAAATGGCATTCCAGACGAGACGATGATCGCCGCGATTCATGTCGCGGTGAAAAGGATTGAAGTTGAACGAGACGACGTGACCGCGGCCGACTGGCATGTCAAGAATTGCCGGGCGGCGCAGAAGATTTTCTTCGCCCCAGGCCTGGCCGCTGATGACAAATGGAGCGCCAGCGGAGTCGCCCCATTCGAGGACGATCCCAGAGCGGTCTTCGGGACCATCGAGGCAGGTAGTGCAATAGGCCATGCGCAGCCAGGCGCGGGGTGCGCTGTAGAGCGGATAGTTCTGGCGGAAAACATGGGTGTGCGCCGGGTAACCATAGGCAATGGGGTGATCCGGCCGAGCGAAAGTGACACGCACGTGCGCGCCGGGAGTGCGTGTGACGGAATTCTGCGCGGCTGCGGCTGAAGCCGAACCACCGCCCGCGATGCTGCGCGGGACGCCGCCAGCGACAGAGCGCACGCCACGCACGATGCCGCCGTTGAGAGCGAGCATCGAAGCGCTACCCAGGGTTACCAGCAAACCGCCGTTGTCCACGAAGCGTTGTATTTCCGCGAGGCCCGCGTAACCGATACCGCCGGTGATGTCGTCGGATTCGGCGGGCGTGCCGAAGCTCGGGGTCTGCGGCGTTTTCTTGAAGGGCATAGGGCTCCAACGTTTCGGCAGGCCCTCAATTTGCTCAGCGAGTTCGAGATCGACGTGGCCATAGAGAAGCACATCAAGGTGGTCCCGAAGATTACCGGCGCGAATGTCTTCGTCGCGAACATAGGTATAGGGAACGCGGCGCTGATCGAGGATGTAGCGGATCCAGCCGATGGAGTCGGTGTCAGCCCAGGGCACCCAAACGCCGATGCGCGGAACGCTCGCAGCGTGATGCGA
>QHZB01000401.1 GCA_003224525.1 Acidobacteriota bacterium
GGAATATGCGGTGCGGAGCGCGATGGGGATGGGGCGCGTGGCGCTGTTGCGGCAGGTTTCGACGGAGAGTCTGTTACTGGCGCTGCTGGGTGGGACATTCGGAGTGGGCCTGGCATTCGGAGTCGTGAAACTGTTTAAGTTGATTGCGGGACATGCAATTCCGCGGCTCGAAGCCGTGACGGCCGGGTGGGCGGTGCTGGCCTGGGGATTGGGTGCGGCAGTGCTGGCTGCGGTTTTCGCAGGAGTTTTTCCGGCGCTGCGGGCGTTTCGGCTTGATCCGATGGAGGTGCTGAAGAACGCCGGACCCAAAGGAACGGCAGGACTCGGGGAACGGCGGCTTCTGCGCGGCGTCACCATGGTGCAAACGGCGTTGACTCTGGCGCTGCTTGTAGGGGCGGGGCTACTGATTCGAACCATGGTGAACATTGCGAAGGTCCCATCGGGCTACAACACGGGTCGCATCTTGACGATGAGTGTTACGGAAGTGCGGAGCTATTCCGAGTGGGCCAGTTTTCACCGACACGCTTTGGAAAGAGTCTCGGCGATTCCCGGGGTTCAATACGCAGCTTTCGCTTGGGGAGTGCCGCTTACCGGCAACAATTGGCCAGCGACTTTGGAAATCGAAGGGCAGCCTCCAGCAACCAAGGAGAGTGAAAAAACGGCGTTGCCACTGCGCGCTGTCACGGAGGACTATTTCAAGCTGATGGGCGTGGCAATGCTCGGCGGGCGGGAGTTTCGTTCGAGCGATGAGGGCAAGACGGCAAACGTAGCGATCGTCAACCAGGCATTTGCGGATCGCTACTTTCCGCATGCCAATGCAATTGGACGGAAAATTTGGCTGAACGGGCGTGACAAGCCGGCTACGGAAATCGTTGGCGAGGTCTCGAATGGCCGAACGGACGATTTGACGCAGGAGGCGTCGCCCGAGATTTATCTGTCGTTGTGGCAGGCGACGGCGTTTTCGAAACATCTCGTGATCCGCACGGCGGCGGACCCCCGCGCGGTTCTGATTGCGGTGGAACGCGAATTGCGCGCCGTCGATCCAACCGCCGCCATTGAAAACCCGAAGACTTTGGAACAGATTCGCGATGATTCGCTGGCGTCGCGAACGTTCGCGATGCAGTTGCTTGTTGGGTTTTCGGTTGTGGGGAGCGTGCTGACGCTGGTCGGAATTTACGGCCTGCTCTCGCTGTCTGTAGCCTCAAGACGACGTGAACTGGCGATTCGCAGCGCGGTTGGCGCTGAACAAAAGGACATTCGGAACCTAATCTTCGGCGAGGGATTTCGATTGATCGCGAGTGGTGTACTCGCGGGAATTGCGCTGGCGATAGTTTTGTCGCGTATCCTGAGAACTTTTCTGTTCGACGTGCAGCCTAGCGATCCCACAACGCTGATCGTTGTGGGAACGTTGTTCGTCGGAGTAGCGCTATTGGCGTGTTGGGTGCCTGTGCGGCGTGCCGCGAAGGTCGACCCACTAGAGGCGTTACGTTACGAATGAATTGCGTTCGCAGTGGAAAGAACACCGAACAAGCGGAGCGTACCGCGCATTTGTGGGCAGACTCCGTCCGGATACCAAACTCAAGACCATTAAATTCGATGTTGAAGGGCATAAGTTCTGATTGACGAGCAACCCGGGAGGTATCAGCTCGCCCGTTGGAGATCGGTACCGACCGCGCTTGTGTCCATTAAGTGGAGTAGTTCCCGGATTGTCGATTATTACCGGCCTTGCGTGACACGCAGGCGTTGCAACCGCCCGCGCTCGGCAGCCTTCGTTGAAAAATGTCTTCGGTTCGCAGTCGGACACTCCTTTGGCTAATTGCCAGGTCGTATCAGTTCATGTCCCCAATGTCCACCCTCTACATGTTCCCCAGCTGTGCCCCATGCGTTTGTCATATGCATGGGTCGAAGCCTAAACCCGTGAACCTCCCCAACGTAGCACCGCCGGAATGAGTCAGCTCTTCAGGGAAAGGATGTGACGAAGTCCGTCCCGCAATGGCGAGACGACTCACCGGCTCAGGATCATGAAGAGAGAAGTTCAACGATGCAATACTACTTTCAGGCCCGAAGCGATAAGCTCCTCTCGACATCAAGCTGCCGCTGTAAAGCTATACGATCACTGGATATCGCTGTACTTCGCCAAAATGCTATGCGGCGCGAATGCTTTTGAAATCAGCGACATTCAAGAAGACGAAACGGAGCGGTGCTAACCAGGCCGACCAGGTCGATCATAGTTGAAAACCGGCCAATGGAGTTTCGCTAAAGACAGTAAAAGGGAGCATTCTGAACGGCCTCAAAATCCTTGTGCCTCTCAGCTTTCCCCGCCTCCCCAAGGCGGCTTCTGCGCGAGGCCACCGCCCCTCACTCCGAACGGAAGAGGAAAATGCTATACTCGCTCGATATGGAGACCCCGCCATGACTTCCAGGGATGACGTCATCGTCAAGGATCCCCAGATTATGGGAGGTGCCCCTGTGTTTCGTGGGACACGCGTGCCTCTGCAAGCGCTATTCGAGTACCTGGAAGGCGGAGAAACGCTCGAAGAATTTCTAGATGGATACCCCTCCGTTTCGCGCGAGATGGCCATCCGCGCGCTCGAAGAAGCCAAACAACTATTGCCCGCACGGATCTGAATGCGGATTCTGATCGACGAGTGTATAGATCGGAGGTTAAGGAATTTTTTGCCCGGCCACGAATGTCAAACGGCACGGTACGCTGGCTTTGGGGGGCTAGAAAACGGCGCGCTTCTGACGGCAGCGGAAAACGCCAAGTTCGATGTCTTGATGACAGTCGACCGGGGCATTGAGTTCCAGCAAGACTTGGGTCACCGTAACATCGCGATTCTCATCCTCTGTGCGAAATCGATTCGATTGAAAGACCTGCCGACCGCGGCGAGAATATCAGGATTATCAGCGCCCGCAAGACGACGCTGCGCGAGCGAAAACATCATGAAGAAGAGAACTGAGAGACGGAGACGGACTGACGAACTACGTCGAGAGTACGACCTCTCCAAGTTGAAGGGCGTCCGCGGCAAGTACGCCACGCGCTATCAAGCGGGGACCAATCTCGTCCTCTTGTCACCGGACGTTGCTAAGTATTTTCCTGAAGAGCAGTCCGTCAATATGGCTTTGCGCAAATTGATTCACGTGACTAAGGTTAAGAGAATATCTTGATCTCTTCAGTCCGTTCACCATTTTTAGTATGTCCACCAGTTATCGCGCGCCGTCATGAAAACGTAATACTAATGGTGGTGAATGGCGGCTAAATGCGAACGAAAGGTGAATAAAGAAGGAGAAGGTGATTCGTCCCGTTTCATCACAACTTGCTGAATTCCTTCAATTAGTGCCAACTCCGGCGAGTTCTGATGAAGTTGATTGTTCGGCTGTTAACCGAAGGGTTGCTAGTTCGAATCTAGCCCGGGGAGCCAAACATCTCCCACATTTGCTACTGATTACGCCGCTTTCGCGGGTTTAATTTTGGTCTCAAAAAGTTGGCCAAGTTGGCCAATTCCAAGCGGCAGGCTCGGCAGCTTAAATCCGAGACCCACCTTCTCAGCCCATTCCTTGCGCCACTCGATGTTCTCAATGAGTTGCTTCGCGTATCGCGTGCCCATATCTCGGTTCTCATGGCCCATCCAGTAATCGATCAAGAGATTCCGAGCGTCTGACATTTGGAGCACGGATTCACGAAAGCGCCGAAAGCAGTGAAACCCTGCCCTCGGTTGCTTGAGAGCGAGAAGCGCGGGATGCAGGTTATCGCGAAGTACGTTGCGTGATGATAGTGGCTTGCCGCTTGTGGAGCAGAACAGGAACCCTTCTCTGCGGTCGCCTACAAATTCTGACAGCTGCCCCATTGAAGCGTACAACACCGTGCGGTCGATTTTCGACTTCCTCCGCAATTTCCGCGCTCATCTGAGCGCGGCCCCATTGAAGCCAAGGCAAAAGCGGGCACAGTTTTCGGGCTTTGTCCATTTCCGCGCTCATCTGAGCGCGGCCCCATTGAAGCTCCTCTAGCCTGCCTTATCGACGCCAAGGACCGGCCTTTGGCCATATCAGAGTGAATCTGTCGGATGTGCGAACCGCCTGCAACGGTGCGGCAAGGAATTTGACGAGGTCGGCGGCGACGGCTTGAAGGGTAGCGTGGTCCTGCTCAAGACCGCTCTTTTTAAGAAAGGCTTGCCACTGGCGGGCTTTCTGGGTATCGCCTGAGAATTCGTCCGTCAGGGCCAGAGGCGGGCTTGCCGGCGCTTCAGTTCCTCTACGCTTGAAAGTTGACTTGATTGCCTCAGTCAACAGTGCGCCGTCAAAATCGAAGTCCTGCGAAAGTTTCCACAGGTCGTAGAAATCTTTCATACGGGTGTTAGCCATTCCCAATTTCACGAGAGCTTCTAGCTTTTCCGCGACGACGGCTTCACGTGGGTATGCGCGTAGGCGCGGGCTCGGAAATTTCAATAGCACGGGATATTGAATTTCTTTTGGCGGGGGCACGATTACGTCGCCGAAACCGACATCAACCTGCAGGTGGATTTTGGCGCGTTCCAGGCGAGCCACAAGATTGACCCGGAGGCCCTGGTATTCTTGCTCTTCCTTAATCCTCGCCACTCGGAGGGATTTAGGATCGAAAACCAATCCGTCATCCTCGACAGCTTGGCTCATGATTTCAGTAAATAACCGTTTGATTCGCGCGATGCTATTTTCGCCCTGCCCTTCGAGGTCAAGATCACGAGTTGGGCGATACGGGCGATGCGTCCAAAGTTCGAAGAGTAGCGCGCCTTTCAGGATGAATTGGTCC
The DNA here is from genome assembly GCA_003224525.1 of Acidobacteriota bacterium. Classification (GTDB taxonomy): domain Bacteria; phylum Acidobacteriota; class Terriglobia; order Acidiferrales; family UBA7541; genus Acidiferrum. The sequence goes on from QHZB01000401.1 coordinate 4,787, forward strand.
CGATATTGTGACTGTGCCAGGCGATATAGAAAGCGTTCCAGGCCGTACCGCGTTAGAACCAAGCCAAAGTCCTCACGCCTTTCTTGGGCGAGATTAAAGAGTCGTTGACGAACCGAGGCGGCAAGATTTCTGGGTTTCTCCCGACTCACGAAAGCGCCTCCAGATACGGGCGCATTACATTTGCCACACGACACACCTTGGCGGCTTGCCAGAGTTCGTCCGAAGTCGCTCGGCGCTTGCGTCTGCATTCGCGGAGGGCTTCAAGTGCAACGTCGAGCCCGATCTTGTTTCGATATCGGAAGCAATCCGCAACTGTTTTTGCCGGGGAGAAGATGCGGACAGGGACGCTTTCGATGCGGTGTTCTTGAACTCCGTAGGCGAGCGTTTTTTGTGAGAATCGAACTATGCGCAGCGGCGGATTGTCGGTCTTCGGAAGTCGCGCCTTGTCACTGATTGCAAGCCACACTTGGAAAGGCGACTGCGTTGTGAGGTCGTGAAACCGGAGCGCCGATAGGAGGCAAACGATCCCGTGAGGGACACGCTTGGAGGCTTGTGCAAGACTGTGATGCTCGGTTGGCCGAGTGCCCCGAGCGATATAGAGGCCACGGCCCACGCGCATGATCGCGCCTTCGTCAGCAGCCACACGAAGATACAGCCTAGGAATGCCGTGCGTTTGGAGGTCTCGTGGACGGAGTATTCCCGCTTTCTTGACGAGCCTAACCACGTCGGCGATGCGGTCATTAGACATGAGTTGTTTACTAAACGTCGGTAATTATATACAACTGCCGACACATTGTAAAGATTGACCCGCCTCTTTAAAGCGGTCGCGACAGGATAGGTGCCTATACACGTGTGCCGAATTCCCTTAAACCGTTGCGGAAAAATAAAGCGAGGCAACGCGAATGCATTCCTTTCCCCTGCTGCGTTGGTTTGTGCCGCCTAGTAGTAATTTATCGTGCGCAACGTTGTCTGGACGATCTTCGGCTGCATGGGTTCGGCTTTCGTCTCCCAAACGATGGATTTCTTCTCGACCCAATTCCCATGCGAGTCGTTCCGGTATTCGGCGGTCGATTTGTCAAGGATGTTGCCAGCAGCGTCGTAGTTGATCAGCCCGGTTGAACGGCCATCCTTGTCGAAGGAATAAGTGCAGCGGATGTACTGCGTATCGGACTGCTCGATCACTTCGATCAGGTGACCCTGAGCATCGCTCTTCTGGTAGGTGTGGCTTTTTGTCAGGGCAGAGTACCTGTCTTCAACCGTCGTTCCGTCCGACCTCTGCTCGCGCTCATTGTAAGAGCCATCGGCGTAAACAATCTTGTCCTTAGCTGTTCCGTCTGGATTCCGCCGAATGACCCAGTCAGTCTGGGGTTTCCCGTTCCTTGTTTCAACCTGATGCGTAATCCCGGTCTTGGGGTCGTTAGTCTCGCTGATTTCCTCCGTGCTTTCGATCCCATTGGCATTGCTCTCTGTGTGGCGGTAGCTACTTGAATTGGATTGATCGTCCACGAACTCGCCTTTGGACTTTGAGACGAGAACTCCATTAGCGTCGTATCTATCCGTTTCGATGACCCGTCCCCGTGCGTCGGAGACGTTCTGAGTGGAACTGCTCTCGAACGGCGCGGTGCCTGTCACCTGCATTCTCGACACCAGCGGTCCTTTGCGGTCAATGACTGTGTGCACCCAGAGGGAGCCATCAGGCTTATATCGATAGACCTCTAGCTGATAACCCTCTCGGTCGTAGATTTCCAGAACTGAGCCAGACAGCTCACGACGCACTCCGCCCTCGCTCGTGAACTCTTCGGTCAGGACCGAATGCACTGGTCCTTTTAGCCCGATGGCAAGCGCTTCCTGCGCCAACGCAGGAAGCCCGGCCAAGAGATTCAGAAACAGAATGGTGAATGCAAGTCGCACGACGGCTCTATCCCTGCCGCATGCTCTCGATTGTTAGACGCCAAAATGATACTCCGTGTTCCTGTCAGGTGCGCATTACGGACTGGCCGCAGCGCGAGCAGAAGTTCGCAGTCGCGGGCACCGCGTGTCCATTCAGGCAGCGCCGGACACTCTCACTTGCTTTCGCTGCCGAATACAGAGTCGCCAGCGCGGCGGAATAGAACAGCATCCAGTGACCTGAGAATCCTCGCCAAACTATCGCAGGTGGATTTGCACCACCACCCCCGGTTGGAGCCTTGGAGATGAAGAGAGCGAAGTTCACAAAAGCGTATCCAAAAAATCCGTACGCCATGTAGCGCATCCACTCAGGAGAGCCTTGCAACACCAGCCTCCAGTAGTCCTTGCTTCTCCGATTGCCGACACGCTTTTTTGCCACCAAGACTGTAGGAAGCCAAACGACGAAGATACCCATATGCAGAATCCAGAAAAACGCCTCGGGTGCGACACGGCGACCCATGACCGCCCCTAGATGCACCCACAGGCTGAGCACCAGCCCGACCGCCGATAGCCCAACGCAAGCCCAGAGAACCGGCTTGGGCCATGACAGTGAATCATCCGCGAGGGCGGACTTGAACAGTTCGACCTCAGCTTGCGGCTTTGGCGGACGAGTGTTCAGCAGAGTCTCGACAGAGGATTCCAGCAAGGTTGAAGTCGAGGGCTTGCTCGGGTGGTATTGAACCGCGGCCGGTTTTCCCTTCAAGTCCCTGACGAACTCCAGTGCTTCCTCTTCGCTTCCTAATTCCTGCTTGTAGCGTCCGGCGTAAGTGCTTCCCGCGACGAAATACGAATAGCCGAGTTCCCCAACGTATGTGGGGGAACTGCCCCGTGGTGCCGTCGAAATGAAGAGTCGTTTGGCCTCGCTGACTGAGGCGTATTCGATTTGCCCCGATGCGGTCGGCCAACTGCTTGCTCGCTGCCGCAAGTACCATCGCCAGACGGGCTTGAGCCACCCTGCAAAAATGAGCACCAGCCACACATAGACGAACCACGGCCAACTGCTCGGGTTAGTCCAGCGGAATGGATTTCCTGAAATCATCAGAAAAGAAATATCGCAGAAAAGGGGTGCAAGCAGAACCGTAATGTGTGTAGTTCCGCTAGAAGACCGAACGAGTTGCGGTCATGATAAAGTTTTGGGGGTGAACATGGACACGGCCCTCAAAATGCTGGCACCGTCGCAAGCGTGAGAAGAGGTCGAAAGAAGGTCTCTTGCGATTGGAGTTGCAGGATTCGTCTTTGTCGGAGCCTTGCAGGCTGCCGGAGCGGTACCGGCGATTTACCGACAGACTTTAGCGCCTGTGTCAGGCTCGGTGGCAGCCTTCCTTACAGCCCTGACACTGTTCGTGGCTTACTATCACGACCGGTGGAGCTTCGGAGTTTTTGGTGCTGTTTTCACCTTGACTCTGCCTTACTCCGTCAATTTGGCGTGGATCCGATTCACTGGGCGCTCGCTTCTGTATCCTGTGGCTGCACTTGTCCTCCTCGGAGTAATCAGCCTGTGGTTCATACACCGCAGGATTTCAGGGCCGCAGTGGGATGACGACGTTGAAGAAGCGCTCATCCGCAAGATGATGGAGGAATCCGAATCCAATCTCACGTGGGCCCACAGGGTCATGTGGTTCTGCATTGTGGTCGGCCTAGTGCTCTTGCTGGTTCTTTTGCTTCGATGATGAAGGACGCGCTCCTGCAGAACCTAGCCGTACCAGATGACGGCGTATCTTGCATTGATTTAGCTCAGCAGGTCGAGAAAAGCGGATTCGTCGTAGTTCCTCAATGCCTTCAAGCAGCGATGGTAGAGCGGCTTTCCTCCTACCTCAGCGCGACCACATATGCAGCGAGAAATCTGCTCTCCGTCCCGATTGTCCGAGAGTTAGCTGGGTCGGCTCCCGTTCGTGTCCTAGCCGAGACCGTTCTCGGAAAGAATTGCTTCGCGGTCAAAGCAACGTTCTTCAACAAGACCCAAGAGGCCAACTGGAAGGTTGTCTGGCACCAAGACTTGACCATCGTGGTTCGTGAACGGAGGGAACTTCCCGGATTTGGCCCGTGGACAATCAAGGCGGGCATCAATCACGTCCAGCCGCCAGCGCACATCCTGAGTCACATCCTTGCCATCAGGCTCCATCTCGATGAAAGTGGGCCGGACAAAGGGCCACTCCGAGTGATTCCCGGCTCTCACAAACAGGGTCGGCTATCTGCGGAGAGGGTGACAGCATGGCCCAAGGCGCACAGCATTGTCTGCACAGTTCCTCGGGGTGGTGCACTTCTCATGCGACCGCTACTGCTTCATGCATCGTCTGCCTGCGTGGCTCCCAAGTCGAGAAGAGTAATCCATTTGGAATTTGCCGCTGATGAACTGCCTCAAGGACTGGAGTGGTTTGACAGAGTCTAGTCTGTGGCGCAACAGGGTTTGCCCCTCACCGCCTCCCAACCCTCCCGCGTAATCAATGGCAGCAACAACAACGCGGCGACCGGGTCTGCCCAACTCAACTTCCAAAGCGCATTGGCGACAAGACCCGCCAAAGCGATCAAAGCGAGATAACCACAGACCAAAGATTCGGCGGCATCGGCTCGCAACGCCGCGCTTCCAGTAGCCGCCGAGAGCTGCCGTTTCTGTCTTGCGAGCCAAGGCATTACAGCAGCCGCAAGGATCAGCAGCACGATCCCGACAGGCTGGGACGGGGCTCGGTGTGCCCGAAGAACGTGAGGACCGAAGTAAGGGCGACAAATCCCGCCAGAACAAAGAGCAAGCTTCCAGCAATTCTCGCCGCCCGTTGCTCGGCGCGGTCTTCGTCGGTAGGGCGACAGAAGCGGCGGAGCACAAGCGCCGCCGAGAGAAGCTCGACCATGCTGTCGCCACCGAAGCCAAGGAGCGCCGGGCTGCGTGCCATCCAAGCTGTGCCCAAAGACACCGCTGCCTCCAAACTCATCCAGACAAGCGTTAGGGTCTGAATCTGAATTATGCGGCGCGAGGTATCTACTGCTGACGAAGGCATGGTTCATTGTGCCTGAAAGGAATTTTCCGGAGTCGCGTACTGCGGGGACTGCGTCCTTTACAGGCTTAAAGTGACCTTGCAGAAACAGGTCTGTGCATTCCCGACAGATTTCCAAGTTGGCTGAATCAAGGCTTCGACGAGGCACTCTGTCTCAAATCCGTCGAGGCTCAAGTGGCATCGAAATTGGAACTGGACGGGCAAACTTCCTTGCCGAGGACGTAGATTCCAGACTTGCATGACCTTGGCACTATTTATCGGTGTCTCGATTCTGCCACCGCTCTTCTGAACATCTTCAAATGTGACCATTGCGCCCGTGTCGGCGATGTAGTCTAAACGCGTTAACTCAAAGTCTCGGTCGGCGGTAAGCACGAGGAACTGCGGTTCGGGGGGCTCGCCGCGAACTTCGGCACGCGGCCGGAATCGTGCTCTCGCCTCCTGAGCTTTCCTTGCATTTTCCTGTGCTTCGACCTTGCTTTGAAGCTCCGTTACCTGGCGACGCAGGTTCGCAATCTCGGCGGACATGTCTGGAGGCCACTTCCTTTGAAGGTATGCCCCAAGGACTGCGCCGACAACCGCCCCGACTAGAGCGGAGCCAAACGCCAGCAAAATTGCTCCCATGAAAGAAGTATAGATGGAGTTGGTTTATTTTGAGGTGAGTGCGGTTGGCCAATTGGCCAATTCAAGCGCGCTTCGAATTCGTATGTGACGCCAAAGCAACGACTTAGTGATTTTCACCTGCGGCTGTTAACTATACGATTGGACGGCTTAAGGTGCAGCCAAATCTACGCCTTCAGGAGGCGTGATCCTTCGCGTCCACCCGTTTGAGGAGATAGCCAAGGCGCTGCGCTCATGGTAAGGGAGCGGTTTTCGCGGCGGCGGTCAAGCGCTTCGGGTCGATTTTTTCCGTGAGCTCACCGAGAATCGTCGCCACCTGGTCGAATCCCCTGGCATGATGTGCGTACCCTACGAGATCCACGGCGGTTGCCTCGACGGTCGAAACTGATATTGTCCCGCGTGGTGTATTGAAGCTCTGCATGGGAACGGCTCGCATCTTCTTTCGCGCGACAAACGAGACCCGGACGGACCGGCACTCGATGGGCCGCTGGTTCTTCTCGACCATTACTTGAAACTCCTGGGGCCGCTGGTGGGCCGCACCGTGGTATTGGGCGGCCGACAGGAGGCCCGCGTAGTATCGAGTTTTCCGCCACTCCATCAGGGCCGGAATGAATTGATCCGCCGGAAGACTCCCGAGCCGTTCGTATTCGGGTGGCACGATGACGTAGAACCCGCGCGCGGGACTGGCCACAAGCCTGCGTTTCGCCAGACGATACAGAGCCAGTTTTGCGGCATCCCGAGCCCCGAGCCTCCGCAGAATTACGATCTTGGACTCAGACTGACGGATCTTCCAATGCCAGTTATTGCCAGACGGTTTACGGAGGAATAGAACCGGAGAAGATTGCCGCCGTCTTCAGCGGAGTGGATCCACAAGTGCCCGTGCGCTTGATGAACACTTGGCGCCAGCAGAAACTCTTGACTACCATCCCCCAACAGTTCGAAAGGCTGAAAAACTTTCCCCAGCAGGTTGCAGCCTTTATATGTGTGGCTGCCAAAGAACTACGAAAAAAGGTGTGGAACCGAACTCCACCAGAATATTGGCGCGATGGCGTCGCCACCATCCCCAATCGCAAGTCTCCCCCCTGCCATTCTCCTTCGTCAGGCCTACCGCGAAAACTGTGCCACCCCGTCAAAGTCAGTAGAAAACGAAAGACTCTGCGAAAAGGCCGGAGCCGCAAGTGACGCAGCCAACCCGATGATGAAGAGATATACTGCTCCAGAGCCGCTGAGCAACGATCTGCTTCGCATTGAGTGGAAGATTGAACGGGGCTGTAGCGGGTGAGGCTGGTGAGGTGAGGCAACAGGACGTGACATGAGTATCGGGGGATGGCACAATTAGATCGCTTAGGTGGATGGAATTGGAAAAGCGCGCGTCGGCCAACGACAAATTGTCTCCCTCGGCACGGGCACGGATTGCCGAAGCCCAAAAACGGCGCTGGCAGAAGATTAATGGAACGCTTGGCTCGGCAAACAGACCGCCGCGCTTCCCGCAGCCGCAGCGCTCGCCGCTGTGCGACAAACTCGTTGAAAATATCGGGCGCCAATTTCGGGACGACGAAGCCAGCTTCGTTCGCCAGGTTCAAACGTCTTTTGCCAATGCGCGCGTCCGCAAGCTGACGGAAACCGACTTGGGCTTGATGGCCGGCCGTGGCAACTCTTACGACTACTGGAAACAACTCGATCTCTGGCGCGATTTTCCGCCCGACGATTTTTATTTTTGGCTTTACGTCGCGTGGGAATTGCGCCGGCGCGATTGGAAGTATCCGCAATTCATCGCCGGCATCACGGATTTCCATTTGATTGAACCCGCGATGAAGCAATGGGAACGCGACAAGGCAATCGAGCAGTGGAACAATTGGTTCCGCGAATTCGACGGCCGCGCGCCCGTTTCTGAATCCGGCGCGCTCGAATTGCGTCTGGCCGTCGGCGCGGAAGAGGCGCGCTTGCAATGGCGCAGCGACGCGAACGCCGGGTTTGCCGAACTCAAACAGGCGCGGGCAAGAAGAATCGCCGAGCAATTCGAGAAAGGCGCGCTGGCCATCGCGCCCGATTCGCTGCCGCTGTGGAGCGCTGTGTACAGACCGTGGGGTTACGAAACCTGGTGGTTGTTCAGATACGCCAACGCCACCGCCCGCCCCGGGCTGAACCGCTTGCTGCGAATGCCGCTCGCGCCCGACCGCGTGGTGACCGACGACGGCCAGCCGCTTGCGCGCGTCGCCGAGCCACTGCGCCTGAATTTACGCTCGCCCGAAAACGGCGACGGCAGTTACGAACTGGCGCTGGGCACCTCCGACGGTTCGCCGCCGCCGAAAATTCTCTGCGCGCTCGACGGCCAGCCGACTCTGTATTTGACCGAACGCGGTTTGTTCCCCGGCCCGCTCGCCGACGTGCTCGGCACCGAATTGCGCAAGAACATTCCCGCGCCCGCGCTCGAAACCGCTGGCGGCCTGCGGTTTCTCCACGCCGCCGGCATTCCGTTGCCGGAACATCTGTCGCAACGCATCCGCACCGTGCCCGTCAGCGTGACGGTTTCATGCGCGTTAAGACCGGTTTATCCTGGCAGCCAGGTCGAGGAAATTGTCCTGCACGTCGCCGCCAAAGCGCCCGGAATGAAATCGGAACGATTCACACCGACTGGCTGGGAAGTGGAAACGGAAAACAAGGCGAGAGGACGTTCCAAGCCGGCCAACGGCATCGTCGCGGTCCACGACCGCGCCGCGCAGAAACATTTTCCGCGCGCGATCAAATCGCTGGAATTGAAATGGCAAAATTACTCCGGCGAGTGGACGTTGCGGCTCACCAAAAAAACGCCGGAACTGTTCGTCGCGTGGCTCCAATCGCTCCCGCCGGAAATTGAAGTGCTACTGGACAAGGAACTGGCCACGCTGCGCGACGCGCCGGTCAGCGGCAACGTCTTGCTCGACGTCGCCGAAGCGGGCATTGACTGGTTCGATCTCAAAGTCGCACTCAACGTCAGCGACACCACGCTCACGCCGGAGGAATTGAAACTGCTGCTCAACGCGCGCGGCGGCTACGTTCGCCTCGGAAAAAGGGGCTGGCGGCGGCTGCAATTCAGTATAACGCCGGAAGATGACGAACAACTCGCCCGGCTTGGCCTCGACGCGCGCGATTTCTCCGCCGAACGGCAACGATTCCACGCGCTGCAACTGGCTGACGATGCCGCGAAAAAATTTCTCGCACCGGAGCGGGTTGAAGAAATCCAGCGGCGCGCGAGTGAATTGAAGACGCGCGTCGCCCCGCCGCTGCCGCCGGCCATCCGCGCCGAAATGCGGGCGTATCAAACCGAAGGTTTTCATTTTCTGGCTTACCTCGCGTCGAACCGTTTCGGCGGCGTGCTGGCCGACGACATGGGCCTGGGCAAAACGCTGCAAACGTTGGCCTGGCTGGCCTGGCTGCGGGAAACAACGCTCAACGCGCAACCCCCAACTCTCAACTCGTCACTGGTCGTCTGTCCCAAATCCGTCATGGACAACTGGCAGGCCGAAGCCGGGCGGTTTTATCCAAACTTGCGCGTCCGCTTGTGGCGCAACGAACCGGCCGGAGAACTTTCCGCCGCGCGCGAAAATTCCGACCTCCTGGTCATCAACTACACGCAACTGCGCTCACTTTCGCCCGACATCGCAAGCGCGCCATGGCTCGCGGCGATTTTGGATGAAGCGCAATACATTAAAAACCCCGATTCCCAAACCGCGCAGGCCGCCCGCGCGCTGAAGGCCGACCATCGCCTCGCGCTGACCGGCACGCCGATTGAAAATCGCCTTCTGGATTTGTGGAGCATCTTCGGTTTTGCCATGCCCGGCGCGCTGGGCAGTCGCGCGCATTTTCTCCGCCGCTTTGACGCCAAGGGCGATGCCCTTGCCCGTCGCCGCCTCGCCGCGCGCGTGCGGCCGTTTCTGTTGCGCCGCGCCAAGGCGCAGGTCGAAAGGGATTTGCCCGACCGCGTTGAGGAAGATTTGGTTTGTGAAATGGAAGGCGAACAAAAAACACTTTATCGCGCCGAACTAAAACGTGCCCGCCAAGTCATCCTCGGCCTCAAGACGAACCAGCAACTCAACGACGAGCGTTTTAACATTCTCACATCGCTGCTGCGGTTGCGCCAGATTTGCTGTCACCCGGCGCTCGTAGACGCAACA
>QHZB01000402.1 GCA_003224525.1 Acidobacteriota bacterium
AGAGAGAGCCGTGCCATGCCTTCTGGGGCTTTCGAAGGTGTGCTCTTTAAGGCGAACGCAGAGCGAGGAGCATTGGTCACAGACGTGCCTGGATTATCTGGCAACTCCGTAGCGACGAAGATCAACTTCCCATCGCTTCGACGGTGCGCCTCAATGTCGCAGTATGAATCGCTCCAGAATCCTTTGTAGTTGTATCGCATTCTAGGCGGCCTCCCCCTTTCGTGCGACCACGTTTTCTGAATCGCGTTTGAGCTCGCCGCGGACCAAGGCCACGGGAAATCGATCCCCTGAGGGGGTAACCTCCACAGTTCCTTTTAGGTCGGGGTCGTACTCATAGTGCGTGCCGTCCGGAAACGTGCCTTTCGGGCCTTCCCGCACGCCGCTGAGACCGCGGAGAGCCTGCATGAGTTGTTGCCTCGCCGCAGGACTCATTTCGTCGTAGGTCGCCATAGATGTCCTCCGTGATGCTCGACTGCGCCTCACAGTTTCGTCGAACAGCCACACGCATCCCCGAAAGCGGTGCGCCTCGCGCGTGAAGGAGGGGGAAAAATTCAGTGAGAACTGCCCTCACTATACTCAGAGGCCCTGAAAAAGAAAAACGTAAGCAAGAAAATTGCAGTGATCAGAGGGACTTGACAACCTCCAGTGCTCTGTCCAACTGCGTGTCAACCCCAGCCCCAAGCGAATCTGGAGAGTTTTCGACAACGAAATCCGGCTCGACGCCCTTGCCTTCGATACAGTCTCCCTGCCAGGTATACCAGCCGGCGACCGGCATTCGGAGGATGTATCCTCCGTGCAATTTGAAATTGGCCCCTCCGAGAACCTCGCCGGCCGTTCTCGTGCCAACGATTGTGGCGTGGTGGTTCTGGTTCGCAAAGCTGGCCACCATTTCCGCTGCGCTATGTGTATGTTCGTTGACTAGAACGACGATTCGACCATGAAATGGCTGTGGGCCAAGCCCTTCGGTGACAAGAACCATTGAGCGGTCTCTCTGGAAGACTTTGAAGCGCACGGCCATCATGAGCAGCTCTGCTCTGGTCGCGGGAATCTTGCCGATGCGAGTGAGACTTTCTTTGCGATAGCCTTTTCGAAGCCGCCTGCGCGTGAGACTGTAGCCTATCTCCGATTTGCCCGAACATAGATAACTTATGAGCCGAAGAGAGCCTAATCCGCCCCCGATATTTCCTCGAATGTCCGCAATTAGTCTTTGAACCCCGCCTTCCTTCAGATCACGTATGGCATCGTCCAAGCCTTTCGCGAATCTTTGACCGACGGCTCCGGGAAATGTTGCCACTCTTACGTAACCAACACCGGGGGCCAGTGTTCGATGCGACAAACTGCGCGGCTCGATCATTGGGGGCCGGTCCTTTGCTGCTCGGTTTGGTACGCCGATGGCGATTTGCCGCTTGCTGCCGTTATATGCTGCGATCTCGACCTGATGATTGCCGCCAATGCGGAAATTCGCAGGCTTTGGTGGCACGACGAGTTCTGAATCTATAGAAAGCAGAAATTCGCCAGGGCGGATTCCCGCGTGAAACGCAACGCCGTCTTCTATCACGTCCGCGAACATCCAACGCTTGCCAGTAAGAGTTTCGACCGGGCGCAGTGTGGCATTGATGGAATAAGGCGCTGGAATACTGTCACGTCGCTGATGAAGAAAAGCCGTATGGCTGCTTCCTAACACCCTAAGGAGTTCGACCATCCCGGCCTCGAAAGCTTCTCTTTCCAGTTCCATGAGGCACGGCGTTTTCTCGTCGACCAAGGCCAGCCATGGTCGGTAGTCTTGATTTGGATTGCTGACGTTGATGTGCCGTTCGGAAACGAGCTTTTTGATCGTGCTAATGATTTTGGCGCGGTCCTTGGGCGAGGGGAGTTGGGTTGATGAGCTTTGTGTGGCGGACATAGGTCTTCTTTCCGTCAATTCATCGCACTAAGTTTGGAGGTCAGGCTTATGGCATGATCGCCTGGACCTTCCAGTCTGAAGCTGGCCCAGTAGTATGGAACGGCTTGCGTACCGTAAGTCCTAAGCATGTCCTTCTTAGCTGAGGTCAACGCATGAGCAACCGTATCCTTCTCTGCCAAGTGAGCGTAGAAACGCGTCATTAGATAAAGCACCGTCGTGTCGTCGATACTCCAGAGCGTGGAAACAACGGTTTTCGCGCCGGCGAGTTGAAACGCTAGAGAGAGATTTGCAATGCCTTCTTCACCTTGCAGGCGACCAACCGCCGTGTCGCAAGCCGACAAGACAACGAGGTCGGCATTCGTATGCAAATGTACGATTTCGCTTGCCTCCAGAATCCCATCATCACCCGATGATGAATCGCTTAGAAATATGAGCGCAGCGCGTTCAGGATGTTTTTCATTAGCTACGCCGTGCACAGCCAAATGAATGATTGAGTGTTGGTCTAGGCCCGAGCGTTCAAACGCAGATTTCGTGGCATTCGAACCAAGGAGGACGGTGTCGCTGTCGCTACGGATCGCAGCTTGGGCCGCAAGAACCTCTTCTTTGGACGCTGTCAAATCGACCAAAGGGCTGCTCATGTATCCTCGCAGCGTCGCCACTTTGGCGAGGTCCGGATTCTTCTCGTAGGGAATTCCGCCGATGCCGAGAAGAACATGCTGCGACGCTGGCCCTGGCGGGGATTTAGCCAAATATAGGAAGGTCGCGGAAGGGGCATAGGTTATGGTGTGAGAAGAAACCAAGTAGTGCCCGGTGCCATCAACGAGCGCATCGAACGGCAAGAGATGCAAGCGACCGTCAGGCACGATTATGATGCGTTCTTTCCTCGAGACCTCTGGGATGCCTCTGAGCAGCGCGTCGTAGAGACCCGCCGCTTGGGCCTTCGATGTCCCTTTTGTCTTCAATGTTTTTAGGTAGGCGAGAACTAAGCTTTCGATGGTTGCCCGATCAGCAAGTGGCACGATGCGGACCGAATCTCGGCCGACCACTAAACAATAGGAATGCGCCTGCGCCATAACGTACTCAAGCACAAGCTCGTCTGCGTTGAGACCCGCCCGTATGCGTTCCAACGGAGCAGTTTGCCATGGGCGGGATTTCCAGGTACTCGATGCGGGAGTAACCCATCGCGCTTCTTCCGCCAGAAAAATCTTGTCTCGAATTTGGTGAATCTGCTCAGCCGACTTTGCTTTCGCTAGTTCGAGATTTAGGCGGCTAATCTGCTTTTCGATTTCCAACTCCTCTGGGGATTCGGGTGGTTTTCCGCTCATCAAGAGTTCGGTCGCCACTCGACCGCGGGCGTGTTCAAGAACGGAGAAGGCTTTAGGAGTGTCGCTCAAGTGGTCTGCAACCAAAGCAAAGTGCTCTGCATAAACAGAGCTCATGGCACTGATCAGGCCGATTTTTCCAGCTGCAGATCTGACGTTGCCGATCATCGCGTCTAAGACGTCTGAGGCTCGGTCGTATGTCTGGCTGGCATCGCGATATTTTCCTTGGCTCGTTTGCAACTGGGCGAGGGCTTGCAGACGCAGAGGAAGCAAATAAAGGTCGCCGCTATTCTGCGTGGATTCGGCCGCGGCCGCAGCCAAAGATTCGGCTTTGGATAGATCACCCCTCTTGCGATAGATATCTTCCAAGTAGAATTGAGCATCTGCGAGCAAGCGGGTGAAATGGCCCTTTTGTGCTAGGTCAATTGCTGTATTGAAGTCCTCAATTGCCTTCGCTTCATTGCCCTTTGCATTTTCTACGGTGCCGCCTGTGATGAGGGCCTGCGTTTCCTTCACGTGTTTCTGCCTTGACCTTGCTTGAGCGATGATCTCGTTGGCGAGCTGCTCGGCGTCGTCGAGTTTCCCCATTCCCCGGAATGCCTGGAGCCTGCCCTCGTTGACAACGAATTGATATCCTGCGTCAGGATTGTTGGCTGCGATCTTGAGTGCCTTGTCGAAATATCCAAGGGCGTCATCGTAGGAACCCAACTGGACGTAAGCATGTCCAACTGCGGCTAAGTAACGGATCTGAGCGCCGATATCACCCAGCATCATTGCGCCCATAAGCGCGCTGGCGACTTTCTGGCGGGCAGACGCCATGTCTCCTTCGAGGAACAAGGCAAATCCGAGCTCCCCGGAGGCTCGATTTTCCAGCTTTTTGTCGCCAAGACCCTGAGCGAGCTTAAGTGCTGCTTCCCAATCGCGGCGCATCGGCGCGGCGTCGATCTCTCCGTCGATATCCCCGAGAACCATTAGACAAAAGAGCCTGAGTTCCTTGTCAGACTGAAGGAGCGGATTGTTGTCTAGCTCAGCTTCTAATTCCTCTGATACCTCTGGAAGCGAACGTTGCTCCATAGTTGAGCGTAATTGCCCGAAATGAGCGTAAAGCGCATTGCGGCTGTCGCTGCGCGCAGCGTACAGTTGCTCGGCTTGAGTAAATAATGGGGCAGCATCGGCCCAATTGTACAAATCCCCCAGATGAAGGGCCTGTTTCAACAAAACATCAGGATCGTCGGTTGTGGTCTGTGCTTGCGAAGAGGTGGAAGCGAACGCGCACAAAAACATGCAGATTGCCGCTCGTCCGCTCCTCATGGCTTTTGCTCCGCGCTCGGGGGCGATGCATTCTGGACTGAAACCATCTGGACAAAACGAATGCCTCTTGAAGATCGAACTTCCAGGCTGTAGTTACCGGCACGGATTTGCGCGAAATCCGCGTCAACCTCAATTAGGGTTTTGCCTTTTTGCAGGTGCGCTCGCGCAGGCTTCGACCAGAATGTCTGGTCTTGCGCTGTGAGCTTCAACTCGTAACGGCCCTCGGGGCTTGCCAAAGGCAAGGTCAGGGTCAGATGCAAAGGAGAACTCGGAACGAGAACGCGCCGTTTTGTTCCAGTTGCTGGTGATTCCGAGCCGCGTGTTGGAGAAAGAGTCCTCAGGTCCAATCCAAACGGCAAATAGGCCACAGCGGGATTACGCGGCTCCGTTGGATTTGGCTTTCGATGTGCATCAATTGGAGCCGTATTTGGTTGTCTGATGCCGCGGAGCAAGAAACCAACGCCGATTGCGATGAGCAGCAAGCAAAGAGCTGCTGCCCCGGCCAAAACTGGATGAGCCTTAGTCCAGACAGGTATCCTGCCCAAACTGAATCGCATCTGCTCCCTTTGGGCCTTCAACTCGGTTAGCAATTCGCCGTAGCGCCTGAAACATGGAGAGCAGGCGGCCAGATGTTCTGTCACTGCCGGTTCGCCTTCTGTCGGGTTGAACGCAAGAGACCGGAGGGCGGCGTCAGGGGGGCATCCTTGCCGGTCCGGGTTAGGAAAAGCCTCCGAGAGATAAGAGCGCGCAAAGTCGAGGAAGTCGTTGCCTCGTCTCTCAAAGGCCCTCCGGTCTTTGAATTTCAGTCTCATCGCTCACAACCGCTCATGGCGCTCTCTCGATTCATAAATCACTCTTCAGGCCAAGCTTCTCGCCGATCCTGCGGAGCGCTTCGCTGAAGCGGACCTTCGCCGCGTCGTTCGATATTCCGTAGGACCGACCAATTTCTTTCCAGGAAAAGCCTTCAATACGCCGGTAGAACATCTCTCGCGTCTTAGCATCGCACCTCGCCAGAAGCTCATCGACGAGAATCTTCATCTCAACGGATGCCTGTGGGTCAGTTGAATTGCCCGAACCAAATGTGGGAACGGCCAGGTCGCCCACTAGAGCCAGCTGTCGTTTCTTAATTTTGTCTACGCGTCGGATGAAAGCACGGAAGAGATATGAAGGGAGGTCCCGAATGTTGGCTTGCGTGCAATTTTTCTTCGGGGCTAGTGCGCGCGAAACTGTAGCCGCGGCTTCCTCCAACAGGCCCGCCGCGACCGCTGGATCAATCAGCAATCTTTCAGCATGCTCTATCGCACGGCGCCCGATTCCCTCGGCGGCATCGAGAACGACAGGACTTATCCTCCGCCCGAGGCGATCCACAGGGCTTACACGCAAACTGCGATTAGGCGGCCGTGCGCCTCCGTCCATAAATGGGCCATCCCGGGCCCAGGATGTGCGGGTAGGGAGCGCACTGACCGGGCCGACCAACTGCGGTTCGTACTAGACTGCCCTAAGAACTCGCGGTGCCACTCTGGGTTCGAGGCAATCCTTCCTCTACCTATTCAGAGTACCGATTTTCGGAAAACGTAAGTCGAAGGGCGCAAAAAAAGTGCCCCCGCCTGGATACACCCTCGCCCTCCGAGTTCACACGCTTGTCGATAGAGTTG